>JAYRVL010000155.1:0-8213 GCA_041918575.1 Anaerolineae bacterium
ATGCGGCAGCGGCGCCGCGCGCTCAAGTTCGCCTAACTGCACCCGTTCGATGCCGACGTCGCGGCGCCAGAAGGCATGGAACTGTTCCAGCAGCATGGCCCGAACCTGGTCCCTGGACCACCTGGTTATCCAATGATTGTCGTTCATACTGCAATCATACACCCAAATGATTTCATTGTCAATGAAATCATTTTCATCATATCCATCGTTTCCATCGTTTCCATCGTTTCCATCGTTTCCATCGTTTCCATCGTTTCCATCGTTAGCCCGGCTGACGGTTTTCCTGCCGCGGGGTTTCCTGGATGGCGCGGAAGTCGGCGCGGAGCTGCGCCAGTTCGTTCTCGGCCACGGGATGATCGCCGTAGTGAACGCGCATGTAGGCCAGGGTGAGGCGCTGCAGGGCCGCATCCTGGCCGGGAAAGGCCTGAGACAGCAGCGGCAGGTAGTCGTCCGGGGAGAGGGCCGGCGGCCGGCCGAAGCCGCGCTGCCGCGCCAGGCGGGTCAGGTTGGCGTAGAGGTTTTGCACGGAGATGGCGGCCAGCAGTTGGCTGCCCAGGCCGTAGCGGCGCACCAGCCGGCCCAGGCGGCGCAGGCGCTGCAGGCCGCGGCGCAAACTGCCGCCGCCAAAGGTCAACGCCTCGCCCGCGGCCGCCTCATCCTGGTCGCTGGGGCGCACCTGCCGCACCCGCCCAAGCACCACGAGCACCAGGGCCGTCAGGGTCATGAGCACCACCAGAACCAGCGCGTAGCGTCCGGCCGTCCAAATCCACGGTGGGATGGGGTCGGGCGTGGGCTGGCCGGCGAGTTGCGGATCGAGCGGCGTCGCCTGCATGTTTTGCAGGATGGTGTCCAGCCGGGACAACAGCTCGGAATTGCGAAACAGGCGCACGAGCAGTTCCAGCAGCCATTCCAACACGGGCGCCACGACCCAAAAGACCGCGTCCAGCACGGCGCGCAGGATTCTTGCCAGGAAGAGCCACAGCGGCATCCACTGCTGCGCCAGGCGCAGCAGCCCCTGCGGCGTCAGCCAGCCGGCCAGCAGCGCCGTAGCGCCCACCACGAGGGTGATGATGACCAGGAGCTGCGCCAGGCGCCCGGCCGGCAGCATGACCCCGGCGCTGTCGAAGCCGCGCAGCGCGTGTTGGTCAATGCGGCTGAGCGCCACCGCGCTGAGTCCCAGCACGAGGTAGAGCCACAGGAACTGCACCGCGGCCAGCGGCGCCGGCACGATCGTCACCAGGAAACTGCCGCCCGCGATCAACAGCAGGATGCCCAGGCGGAAGCTGACGCCGACGCTGAAAAAACCGAGGTCGCGGCTCGATGCGCTGGCCGCGCGCTGCCACAGGAAGAGCATGGTGAGAAAGAAGAGCAGCTCCGGGCGCAGGCCGCGCTGAAAATTGAAGATGGCATTGGCGGTGTTGACCAACCAGGCGCCGTCGGTCAGCAGGGCGCGGGTGTAGAGGCCGAACCGGATCGCGAGCAGGGAGGTGAGCAGGAGCAGAGCCAGCACGCTGAATTCGAAGCGAGGCGATTCGAGGTCGCGCTTTTGCAGCACATCAAGCGCCAGCATGAGCAGAAGCAGACTGATCCACAGCACGCCGAACAGCGCCAGCGGCGTGGGAACGGGCAGCGCCAGGTCGCCGCGCCAGCGGCGCTGCGCGTACAGGAGCAGCAGTAGCAGCGGCGTGAGCCAGGCCATCTCCATGCCCGCCAGGCAGATGAAGATCAGGCGGTGACGGCGGTTAGTCAGAATCATTTTGCACCAACGTCGGCGCCAGCAGGTCATTGACCAGGTGCGGCAGATGATAGACCCTGATGCCGGGCAGCAGGTCTTTGGGCGGCTCTGCGGCCAGGGTGAAGAGAACCACGCGGCGCCCGGCGCCGGCCAGGTCGAGCAGCGCGGCCAGCAAGTCATCGTGCGCGATGGCCGTCACGATCGCCAGGGTGGCGCCCCAGGGTGCGCGCGGGGCCTCACGCAGCAGCATTTCCTCGATCGGCGCGGTGGCAAAGTTGGTCACCGCGGCCAGCAGTTCCAGGATGTGCAGCAGTTGATCCGGGCTGCGGCCCGGCAGCAGGCGGATGGGCTGGTCGCTGTTGGGCAGCGCGCCGTTGGCGATCAGCCCTACGGGCAGGCGCTGTTCTGCGGCCAGGCTGGCCAGGCTGGCGGCCACGCTGACGGCCCGTTCCAGCAGTTCGGGGATGTAGCCGTACCAGTGCCGCGCCAGGGTGGCGACGTTGAGGAAGATCAACACCTGCGCCTCCGCGCTTGGCTCGAACGCGCGGCTGAGCAGTTGCTGCTGGCGCGCGGTGGCCTTCCAGTGAACGTGGTGCAGGCTGTCGGCCGGCTGCCAGGCGCGGATGCCCACCGTGCGCAGGGGGTCCTGGAACAGATGCCCACGCGTGCCCTGCGCGCCGAACGGGTTCTTGGGAGGCAGGCGCAGATCGGCCGCGGGGTAGAGGCGGGGGTAGACGATCAAGCGCTGGCGTTCCATCAGGGTGGCGCGGCGACTGAAAAGGCCGAAGCCGTCGCCGGTGCTCACCACGGCCGGGCCGAAGGTGTAGAAGCCGCGTTCGCTGCATTCGATCTGAAAGGGGCGCTGCAGGCGCTGGAACACGCCGGGCATCCAGAAGGTGTGGAATTCGCCCAGGTTGGTGGTGGCGTTGACCATGACCTTGCTGGCGTTGACCGGCAGCTCCGCCGGAAAGCGGTCCACGATGCTGAGCCAGGTCAAGGGGAGAACCTTCTGGTTGCGCACCGTCAACTCCAGGTTGATCGTTTCCCCGCGGAAGGCTCGGATTTCGCTCAGGCTGCGCTCGTAGTGCAGACCAAAGAGGCTGAGCGCGTTCCAGAGCCAGCCGATGGCGGCCACCAGTAGCAGAGCAAACGCGCTGGCGCTGAGGAACGGGTTTTGCAGCGCCAGGCCCAACAGCAGCAGCAGGGCGCCCAGCGTCACCCAGGCGTCGCTGAATTGGGTGTCGCTTTCGATATCAATGTAGCGAGTTCCAGGTTTGAGAGAGGAAATGCGCTGACGCCACATCGTGTTCAAACCTCGGTCAAGAGCAAAGTGGGTTGGTAGATGTCGGGCGTCTCGTCTGACAGCTTGAGGTCATGCACGTTGAGCTGCAGACGGCGGTTGCCGTTGTACTCGTTGGTCTCCAGCGCAAAGACCACATCCATGCGTTGGCGCACCCGGCTCAGCCAGTGACCCTGGCGAAAGGCGATGGCGTCGCGCGGCGGCCCGCCGTCGCTCAGGATCAGTTTGAGATGCGCGCCTTCGCCGCCCACGGTGCGCGCTTCGAGCACCTTGCAGTGGCGCGCCAGCAGCACGGGCGGTCGGTTATCGTGGCCGCACGGCTCCAGTTGCTGCAAGATGCCGAGCAGGCCGAAGTCCAGATCGCTCAGGCGCACCACCGCGTCAATCTCCAACAGCGGTAGCAGCGTCTGCTGGCTCAGCTCGGCCGCGGCCACGGCCTGCATCTCCTCACGAAACTGCGGCAGGCGCTCGGTGCGAATCTTGAAGCCGGCCGCGGCCTCATGCCCGCCGTGCCGTTCGAGCAGATGCGCGACGCGATCCAGGGCGCGGGTGATGTGAAAGGCGGGGATGCTGCGCGCGGAGCCGTGGCTGAAGTCTGGCCCGCGTTCGATGACGATGGTCGGGCGATAGTACTCCTCGGTCAGCTTGCCCGCGGCCAGCCCCACGACGCCGTGCAGGAAATCGTCCCCTTCCGCCAGCAAAAGCAGCCCGTTGCCGGGGTTGGCCTCGATCTGGCGCCGCGCGGCCTGCACCGTCTGCTCGGTCAACTCCTGGCGTTTGGTGTTGAGCTGGCCCAACTGGCTGGCCAGCGCGGTCGCCTCGGCCTGATCCTGGGTGGACAGGAGTTGGTAGGCGAGCATGGCCGATTGCAGGCGTCCGGCCGCGTTGATGCGCGGGGCCAGGCGAAAGCCGATCGCGGCGGCGTCGGCCTGACCCGCGGTGACGCCGGCCTGCTGCATCAGCGCTTGCAGGCCCACGCGTGGCGTGCGGTTGAGCCGCGCCAGCCCCTGGCGCACCAGCTCCCGATTTTCTTGCAGCAGCGGCACGATGTCGGCCACGGTGCCCAGCGCCACCAGGTCGAGTAGATCGCTTTCGTCCAGACCAGGCCCGCGGCTGTCGCGCGGTTGATTGGCGCTGACCGCGCGCAGGATGCCTTGCGCCACGCGGTAGGCCACGCCCACGCCGGCCAGGCCGCTGAAGCCGTAGCGGCAGCCGGGCTGGCGCGGGTTGATGACCGCCAGCGCGTCGGGCAGCTCCGCGCCGACGTGATGGTGATCGGTGATGATCAGATCGAGTCCCAGGGCGCGGGCGTGCTCGGCCTCGGCCAGCGAGCGGATGCCGCAGTCCACAGTGATGACGAGCGCAAAGCCCTGTTGGCGCAGAAAGGTCAGGGCGCGGTTGTTCAGGCCATAGCCCTCATCCACGCGGTGCGGGATGTACGGCATTGCCTGGCCGCCGCACGCGGTCAGCGCCTGCACCAGCAGCGTGGTGGAGGTGACGCCATCCGCGTCGAAGTCGCCGTAGACCGCGATGCGCTCGCCCTGGCGCAGGGCGCGGCGGATGCGCGTCACCGCTTCGGGCAGGCCTTTCAGGTTGTAGGGGTTCTTGACCAGGGTGATTCCTTGCAGGAACGATTCGATGGCGGCTGGGTCGCGCAGCCCGCGGTTGAACAGAATCTGCGCCAGGATGCGGTGCAGATGAGACGCCTGCGCCAGGAAGGCAGGCGGGGCAGGCTCGGCAATTTTCCAGATTTTGGGCAGCGGCGGCACAGATCAGACCTCAGGCAGAGAGATGGCGTCTATTGTAGCACGACCGCGGGGTTCTGCCAACGCGGCTCAACCTGATCAGGAATTCCAAATGTGACTGGAATCGAGGCTTTAGCCGGCGCAGTTTGCGGCTTTGCTGGCCAAGAAACCGGCTGAAGCCTCCAATCCAGGTCCGATCAACGCTTGCATTTGACCTTATTTTGACCTTATTTGGAATTCCTGCAGCCTGACCGCGAACGTTGCTTGACAGTCAGCGCGCCCGATGTTAGAATCAACACCGGTTCGAGTTGACAATTTCGATTCTGGATGGTGCGTTATGCCTGCTGCACAGCGTGTTCTCTATTTCGATCATGCCGCCACAACGCCGGTCGCGCCGGAAGTGCTGGAGGCGATGCTGCCCTTTTTCAGTGAACGCTACGGCAATCCGTCGAGCATTCACCGCCTGGGGCGCGAGTCGGCCCGCGCCATTGACCAGAGCCGCCAGGGCATCGCGCATCTGCTCGACTGCCAGCCCAACGAAATTGTGTTCACGAGCTGCGGCACCGAGGCCGACAACCTGGCGCTGCGCGGGGCGGCCCTGGCGCAGCAGGCCCGCGGCCGCGGCCAGCATTTGATCGTCTCCGCGGTGGAGCACAAGGCCGTGCTGCAGACCGCCTTCGATCTGCGCGACCATTACGGCTTTACGCTGACCGTGCTGCCGGTGGACCGCGATGGCCTGGTTTCGCTGGCCGACCTGGAAACGGCCCTGCGCCCGGACACTGTGCTCATCAGTGTGATGTACGCCAATAACGAGATCGGCGCCATTCAGCCGCTGGCGCAGATTGGCGCGCTGGCGCGCAGCCGGGGCGTTGTTTTTCACACCGACGCGGTGCAGGCGGGCGGCCTGCTGCCCCTGGATGTCGAAGACCTGCAGGTGGACCTGCTGGCCCTCTCTGCGCACAAGTTCTACGGGCCAAAAGGGATCGGTCTGCTCTACGTGCGCCGCGGCACGCCCCTCTGGTCGCAGGTCACCGGCGGCAGTCAGGAGGCCAGGCGCCGCGCAGGCACGGAAAATGTGCCTTACATCGTGGGCATGGCCGCGGCGCTGACGCTGACGCAGATGTCGCGCGTGACCAACAACGCGCACCAGGCCATTCTACGCGACCGCCTCATCAACCGCGTGCTGCGTGAAATTCCCGATGTGCGGCTGACCGGGCACCGCACGCAGCGCCTGCCCAACCATGCCAGCTTTCTGCTCGGCGGCCTGGAGATTCAGGGCGTGCTGATGGGCCTCGACATGGCCGGCATCGCGGCGTCCAGCGGTTCGGCCTGCACCAGCGCGGCGCAGGAGCCGTCGCACGTGCTGACCGCCCTGGGCATTGATCCGATCGCCGCGGCCGGCCATCTGCGCCTGACCCTGGGGCACAGCACGACCGATGCCGATATCGAGGCGGTTGTGGATGCGCTGACGCCGTTGGTCGGTCGGCTGCGCCAGATGAGCGCAGGCGAGTAAGTGGGAACGCGATTGTAAGGCGGTCTTCAGACCGTGCGCCGGCGCAGGCGAGCGAGTATGGTGGCGGTGGGTGTTGTCACGCCGGAGGCGTGACCTACGGTTCGGACGCCGGCGCAGGAGAAATGAAGGGGTAAGATCATGGCTGTGACGTTGACAAGACCAGCGCGAACCGATCAGCGGAGGCCGGCCGGGCTGGCGCGGAGCGGACTGGGCCGGGATGGGCGCGACTGGCCGGGCGACATCCTGGAGGCGTATGCGCGCATCAACGGTCCGTACACGATTGACAATGCCGAGATGATTCTGGATGAGGAGGCAGTCGAGCTGTACAACGGCTGGCTGGTATGGCAGGAGATGACCGACTTCTTCGAGCGCACGGTGGCGGGGAACATCCAGGCGATGTTGGATCTTTCGGCGCGCAAGGCGGGATTTGGCGCCGGCTTACCGGATCAGATGGAATGTTTGCTGAGCAACGGCGATGTGATCAAGCCTGACATGGCGTTGATTTCGTGGGAACGAGCGGCGACGGCGCAGCCGACCGGGCCGAGTCAGCGGCTGATTCTGCATGGCTGCCCGGAGTTGGTGGTGGAGACGCGGTCGCCCTCGAACCGGCGGGCGCAGGAGCGGCGCAAGCGCGAGCTGTACTTCAACAACGGGGCGGAGGTGGTGTGGGATGTGGACATGCGCGGGAAGCGCATCTACGTCTACCGGGCGCAGAATCCGCTGCAGCCGGCGGTGTACGAGATGGGCGATGTGATCACGTGCGAGCCATTTCTGCCGGGTTGGCAGCGCCGCGTGGCCGACATTTTTTCCGCGCAGGCGTCGGCCGAGGCCGTGGCCGGCGAGGTAGCCGCGACCTGGATCGCGGAGGGTAGGCTGGAAGGACATGCAGAGGGAATCGCAGAGGGACGTGTGGCGACTCTGCGCAGCCTGCTGCCCACCCTGGCCCGCTATCGCTTCGGGGCCGAACTGGCGCCGGAGGCGCTGGCGCGGCTGCATGCGTGCGATGAGGCGCAATTGCTGCATCTGCAGACCAGGATCGAGACGGCCGCGACGTTGGACGAGTGGGCAGCGGCGATTCCGCGATGACCACGAGGCATGAGGCGACCGTTGTTGTGGCCATGAGCGGCGGCGTGGACAGTTCCGTGGCCGCGGCGCTGCTGGTGGAGCAGGGCTATCGCGTCATCGGCGTGATGATGCGCCTGTGGGCCGAACTCGACCGCGGCGAGGCCTCGAGCAACAAGTGCTGTTCGCTGGAGGCCGTGACCGACGCCCGCCGCGTGGCCGCGGCGCTGGACATTCCGTTCTACCTGCTCAATGTGGAGCGGCCGTTCAAAGAGAACGTGGTGGATTTTTTCATCCAGGGCTACAGCGACGGGCTGACGCCCAACCCCTGTCTGGCCTGCAATCGCACCATTCGCCTGGGGGTGTTGTTCGACTATGCGGCCGCGCTGGGCGCAAATTACCTGGCCACCGGGCATTATGCACGCATCCGCCGGGTGAACGCGGCGCAGGGCGCGCTGACCGCCTGGGATGGCCTGGAGTATCCGCTCTATCAGCTCTGCCGGGGCGTGGATGCGGCCAAAGATCAGAGTTATGTTCTGCACATGGCGACGCAGCGGGAACTGGCGCATCTGCTGTTTCCGCTTGGCGAACTGACCAAGCCGCAGGTGCGCGAACTGGCGGCGGCCCGCGGCCTGCCCGTGGCAAGCAAGCGCGAGAGTCAGGACCTCTGTTTCCTGGCGGACGACGATTATCGCCGTTTCTTGAGCGACTGGGCGCCGGCCGCGGCGCGTCCAGGCCCAATCCTCGGCCTGGATGGCCGGGTGTTGGGACAGCACGAGGGGTTGGCCTTCTACACCATTGGTCAGCGCAAGGGGCTGGGGATTGGCACCCGTGAACCGCTCTTTGTCCTGCGCCTGG
>JAYRVL010000156.1:0-4055 GCA_041918575.1 Anaerolineae bacterium
CTTTGCGTTGAATAACGATCTTTACCCATGTGTCTGACCAATGCAGATCATGCCCCTACCCCGGATTGTTGAGAAAATACGTAGCACACATTCAACCACAAAACAGACAGAGAACACAAAGAAACAGCAGATCAGACGCCAATCGGTAGCCTCTCTGCGTTCTTTGTGATCTCTGTGGTCAAAAACCCAGCCACATTTGGAACTGCCTGACCTGTATGCCAGGGGCAGCGGCAACTGAGCGGGCTGATTTCGCGTTCATGGCTGTCGCGGCGCTGCCTGCCGCACGATTGCTCAGCGCAGACGCTGTCTGCTGCCGTCGTGCCCGGCCACGGGGGTCCGTCTCTCCAGATAGCGCACGAACAGCGAAAGCCCAATCGTCATGACCAGGTAGAGATAGGCCACGACGTTGTAGGTTTCGAAGAAGCGGAAGGTGCTGGCGGAGTAGACTTTGCCCAGCAGGGTGATGTCCTGCACGCCGAGCACGGAGACGAGCGAGGAGTCCTTGAGCATGGCGATGAAATCGTTACCCAGGGGCGGCAGGACGCGGCGCACGGCCTGCGGCAGGATGATGTAACGCATGGCCTGCCAATAGCTCATGCCCAGGCTGCGCGCGGCCTCCACCTGCCCGGCCTCGATGGACTCGATGCCCGCGCGGAAGATCTCAGAGATGAACGCGCTGTAGCCCACGGTGAGCGCGATGATCGAGCGCACCGTGAAGTCAAGCCCGCGCACACTCAGCCCGGCCAGCGGATCGCCCAGGAAGCCCAGGCCAATCCCTTGCAGCGCCTTGCCCAGCAGATTGATGCCATCCACCAGCCCGGGCGCGCCCACGAAGGCGATGTAGTACAGGATCACCAACATGGGCACGCCGCGCATGATCTCCACGTAGAACGACGCCAGCTCGCGCACCCAGCGTTGCCCGGACACCCGCGCCAGGCCAAGCAGCAGCCCCAGCAGCAGCGAGAGCGCGAACGCGATCAGTGAGACGTAAAGCGTCACCCACATCCCCGCGGCGATGGCCGTGAAAATGACGTGATAGTTTTGATTGGTGATGATGCTGCCCAGCAGCAAGAGGCCGAGAAAGACCGTTATCGCCAGCCAGTAGGGAACCTGGCGCCAGCGCGCAGCCCACGAGATGCGTGCCCCTGTTTCCATGCCAACCTCCTCTCCCACCGGAACCGCGGCTGCAAACAAAAAGAGAGCCGAGTTTCGTTGGAAACCCCTGCTCTCTTTTCACCACGCGATGGCGTGAATCAGCCGCCGATCGGCGTAGGTGGAATCTTACTGGTATTCCACGACCGCTCGATCTTGCTCTCATCACGCAGCTTGGTCAGGAAGTCCTCGAATGCCTGCGACTTCTTGCTGGCCAGGCCGCTTTCATCCAGGGGACGAGCGGGATCTTTTTCTGTCACCAGGATGATGTGATAGCCGAACTGAGTCGTCACGATGTCGCTGATCTGCCCCACTTCGAGACTGAAAGCAGCATCCTCGAACTCAGTTACCATCTGCCCCCTGCCAAACCAGCCCAGGTCGCCGCCAGCGGCAGCCGAGCTGTCTTCGGAAACAGCCTTGGCCACGGCATCGAACAGCTCGCCGTTCTTGAGGCGTTCGAGGGCTGCCTTGATCTTCTCGTCGGCCGCCTTCTTCTCCTCGTCGGTCGCCGTGTCGGCCACCTTGACCAGGATGTGTCGCGCCTTGATCTGCTCCTCGGTCGGGGACACGTCGTCCGTCACCACTTCTTGCAGCTTTTCGCGCAGGAGGCGGTTTTCGGTCAGGGCGCGGAACTCGGCTTCGGTCACGCCTGAGGATTGCTTGATGTTGTCCAGCGCCTCCTGGTAGAGCCGCTGATATTCAGTCTCGGTGAACGGCGTGGGAGTGGGCGCGGGCGTCGCCGTGGCGCTCACCACCTGGGTCTCTGTCACACCGGCTGAGGTTGTCACCACCTGAGTGGAGGTGATCGTCGCGGGCGTCATGATCGGGGTCGGCGTCGCGTCTGGCTCATAGCCGAAGTTCTTCTGCACGGCCTTCTGCACGTCGGCCGGGTCCACGCTGATGCCGCGCTTGGCGGCCTCCTGGCGCACCAGCAGATCATCAATCATGTTATCGAGCACGCTCAGGGCCAACGTCTCCGGGTTACTCAACTGCTGTTCGAGCTGCTGAATCTGGGCGCCGAAGAAGTTGTTGGCGCCGCCTGGGTCAATCTGCTCCTGGATTTGCTGATACTGCGCCAGTTGATTCACCAGCATTGCCCGCTCATATTTGACGCGGGCCTGATAGCGGTCGGTAGTGATCGTCTCGCCGTTGACGTTGGCCACCGGCGAATTGGGGACTAAGACGAACTGCTGCAGCAATCCGACCGCCAGAAGAATCACCACCAGCGCGCCGGTAATACCAACGCCGATCAGGATGCGGCGCTGCAGCTCACGCTCGCGCCGATTGAGGGCTGTCTGTTTCTTGGTCGGTTCTTTGACCGATCGTTCTCGCTTTGCCATGCCGCCTGGCGCTCCTGGTATGAATTAACCTTGAATCCCGCCGACGTAAGTCAGCAAGGCAAGGTAGCGTGCGCGCTTGATCGCGACTGAAAGTTCGCGCTGGTGGCGTGCGCAGGTGCTGGTTTTGCGGCGGGGACGAATTTTACCGCGTTCAGTCACGTAACGACTCAAGACATCCACGGCCTTGTAGTCAATGAACTTAACCTTGTCTACGCAAAAAGCGCAGACGCGACGGCGTACAGGGCCGAAGCGCCGCCCGCCCGGGCCGGCGCCAGGAGGCGCGCCGCGACCGCGGGGAGGACGCCCCCCGCGCGGACGATCGCCCCGCTCATCGCTTACCTCATCCAAATCGTCGTCCACGACGTCGAAATTCGTAGCCACAGTCTTACTCCTGCTCCAACTTGGGGCCTATCCGCATAACCTGACATGCGCCTCGATCAGGCGCCCGCAAGTAGTTATTCGGATAGGCTATTAGTAATTGCTCTCTTCTTCATCGCTGCTGGCATAATCCACCTCGCTGCTGCCGGGGCGGCCGTCGAGCATGATCATCTCGTTCGCCACCAATTCGGTGCGGAAGTGCTTTTGTCCGGTTTGGTCTTCCCAACTCCGGGTCTGCAAATGCCCTTCCACGTAGACACGCCGGCCTTTGCGCAAGTATTGATTGCAGATTTCTGCCAGGTTTCCCCAGGCCACCACATTGAACCACTCGGTGGCCTCGCGGCGTTCCCCCTCGGCCGTCACCCAGTTGCGCGTTACAGTCACGCTGAAGGACGTCACGGGTTTGCCGCTTGGTGTGTAACGCATGTCAGGATCATGGCCAATCTGGCCGATGATCATGACCTTGTTCAAACCTCGTGGCATAAAGTCTGGCTCCTCATCATCGCTTCCCATCCATGCCAAACGGGGAAGCATACTGCCCTGCAAGAGGGTTTTTCAAGGCTGGAATGTCTACGCCGCTTTGGCGGTAAGCAAGTGGCGCAAGACGTTGTCATTGAGACGCAGCGATCGTTCGAGTGCTGCTGTGGCCGATGGCAGTAACCGCAACCGCATCAGAACATAGTTGCCTTCGCGCTGCTTGCGAATAAGATACGCCAGCGTGCGACGGCCCCACAGTTGAGTTTCGATTACTTCGCCGCTTGTGGTGCGAACGAACTCGCCAATGCGCTCGTTGAGCGTATTGACACCTTCTTCATCCAACTCCGTGCGGACAATCATCATCAATTCGTACTCGTTCATTAGAGGTCCGCATGCCTCCTTTCTATGGGTTTGCCCCCGGTCAGGCCGCGGGCAGAAAGAACGAGGGCTTGTGGCCCTCGTGCGAACGAAACTAGTTTAGCATAAGGCGACTGATTTGGCAAAGACGCCCGGCGCGATGCGGCAATTCCCAACATAACTGCATTTTTCAGCGCCGAGGTCGCAGAAAGCGCAGAGGAGGCGCGCCTTGCGTCCTACCGGCCAATTTTGCGGAACAGGGGTAATGTGGTATAGTTCAGGTAGTTCGGGGCGTAGCGCAGACCGGCTAGCGCGCACGGTTCGGGTCCGTGAGGTCGGAGGTTCAAATCC
>JAYRVL010000157.1:0-3654 GCA_041918575.1 Anaerolineae bacterium
CGGCTGCAGATGGATAGGCGTCGGATAGTGAATCAGCGTGCCGATGCCAGCCGCCTTCAGCGCCTCCTGCAGGTCATGCCGCCGCGCATGGCGAACCACGTAGAGATGATAAACATGGCTCCGCCCCGGGCCGGTCCGCGGCGTTACGATACCGCTGCCGGCCAGCAGGCGATCATAGGCCGCGGCCAGCGCCTGGCGCCGCGTGTTCCAGGCGTCCAGGTGCGGCAATTTCACCCGCAGCAGCGCGGCCTGCAGTTCATCCAGGCGGCTGTTGAGGCCATGCTCCTGGCTGATGTAACGGGCGCCGGGCTGCCAACCATACTCACGCAGGCTGCGTACGCGGGCTGCCAGCGCCGCGTCCGGGCTGACCACCATCCCGCCATCGCCGGCCGCGCCCAGGTTCTTGGTCGGATAGAAGCTGAAGCAGGCCAGATCGCCCCAGACGCCCACCGGACGATCCTGGTAGCGGGCGCCGTGCGCCTGCGCGCAGTCTTCGATCACGCGCAGATCGTGCTGGCGGGCGAAGGCCATGATCGGCGCCAGGTCGGCCGGCTGCCCGTAGAGATGCACGGGGATGATGGCGCGGGTGGCCGGCGTCAGCGCCGCGGCCAGCCGCGCCGGATCCAGGGTGAAGGTCCCCGCTTCGATGTCCACCAGCACAGGCTGCGCGCCGCTGTTGACAATGGCCGTCACCGTGGCCACGGCCGTGTGCGCGACAGTGATAACTTCAGCGCCGGGGCCGATGTCGCAGGCCAGCAAGGCCAGGAGCAAGGCATCGGTGCCGGAATTGACGCCGACCGCATGGGCCGCGCCGGGCAGTCCCAGCCAGGCGGCAAACTCAGCCTCGAATGCGGCCGTCTCCGGCCCCAAGATGTACCAGCCGCCGGCCAATACACGCAGCGCCGCGGCCTCCAGATCCTTTGCCAGCGCCGCGTGCTGAGCCTTCAAGTCGTTGAACGGTATGTGCATGATCGGTATCTCATCAAGGAATTCTCACACAAAGCCTCGAAGCCTCGAAGGAATCGGTTTACCTCTTGGTGTCTTGGCGTCTTTGTGTGAGTCATTGTTACCAATAGTGGTGTCCATACTTTTCGTAGTAGTCCACCATGCGGCGCAGACCCTCGGTCAGGGAAACCGTCGGCCGCCAACCGAGCGTAGCCTCGATCTTGGCGTAGCTCGAGTAGACATCACCAATGTCAATCTTCTGGCGATCGGCCGGCCAGGGCGCCAGGCGCACGCGGCCGCGCCCAGTAATCTCGACCAGCATCTGCGCCAGGTCTCCCAGCGCCACCGGCTGCAGCCCACCGAGGTTGAAGACCTGCCCGGCCGCGGCCGGATGAGCGCCCGCCAGCAAGAAGGCCTCTACCACGTCATCCACGTAGGTCAGATCACGGCGCTGGCGGCCATCCCCGTAGACCTGAATCTCCGCGCCCTCCAACGCCAGGCGCACGAACCAGGCGATGAAGCCCTGCCGGTTGTGGCGCAAGAGCTGCCGCGGGCCGTAGGTGTTGGTCAGGCGCAGCGAGCTGGCGGTCAGACCGTAGACCTGGTGATAGATGATGTGATACCACTCGCCCGCCAGTTTGTTGACCCCGTTGATGTCGGTGGGGTGCTGCAAATGCTGTTCGTTCAGCGGCAGATAGTCGGGCTTGCCGTACTGCTGGCGTGTGCCCGCGTAAACGATCCTGATCGCGGGGTTGTGCAGGCGACACGCTTCCAGAATGCTCAACTGACTGCGCGCGTTGATCTCCAGGTCGGTGAACGGGTCGCTCATCGAATCGAGATGGCTGACCTGACCGGCCAGGTTGAACAGGTAATCATGCCCGGGAACCAGCGCGTTCATGGCATGAGCGTCGCGCACATCGGCCAGGTTGACATGCACCCGCTGGCGCACCGGCTCGATGTTGAACCAATTACCGCCATACGCGGGAATCAGCGAATCTACCAGCGTGACCGCCGCGCCCAGGTCCAGCAGGCGCAGGGCCAGGTTGGAGCCGATGAACCCCAGGCCGCCGGTGATGAGTACGCGCGCGGCGTCGTAATGCCGGGCGAAGTCTGGCTGATTGGCGCCAGAGAAATCCGGTTTCTGGCCCCCTGGCTGGCTGTTGACGGTTGTCAATTCCTCACCTCTTTTCTATTTTACGGCGATGGTCCCGACCACAACCTCGTCGCCGCCCGCGGCCAGGGGCAGCCGCTGACCCGTCTGAGGGCTGTAAAGCCCGATCAGCAGTGTGTAGACGCCGGCTTTCAACGCCGCCGGCGCCTCCAGGTTGCGCCGGTCTGCGCCCGCTTGGCCCGGCGCCCAGGCGCTGAACGGCCGCGGGCCGAACCAAACCGGCTGGCCGTCGGCCTGCGCCACGTTGTGCCCCGCGGCGTCACGCAGATGCAGAAAAACGTTGAGATCGAGAGCCGCCGGCGCGGCCAGTTGCCAGGTCAGCGTCAATGGCAGGGTGATGGTGATCCCCTGGCGGCTGAGCGTCGGCGGTAGACCGGCCACGCGGCGCAGGTCGCCCCAGGTCGTGCCCGCGGGCGTGTTCCAGGTAGCGATGGGCGGCGCATTGGCGGGCGCCGGCGGGTCGTCAGCCAGGGGAATCAAGCGACGCCCGACGCGGCGCACGGCGGCCAGGCGCGCCCAGGTGCTGTTTTCGAACGAGTTGGCTGCGCCTTGCACACGCCAGCGGCGCTGCAGGTCCGCCCAGGTGCTGCCCTGAAACAGTCCGACCGCTGGCGCCCAGGTTTGCGGCAGGTACCAGGGCAGCGTTTCGACCACAATCAGCTCGCCTGGCTGCCAGCGGCCTGGCGGATACCAGAGCGTTGCCACGGCCGGGCGCTGGCTGGGATCATCGGCCAGGCTGCCATCCGGCGCCACGGCAAACGGCCACAAATGCAGGTCCGCGGGCAGGGGCGTTTGCGTCTGCCAAAAGCTGCGCCAGCGTGTCAGGCCCCATTTACCGTCATCCACCAGCTCATAGCCGAGCAGGCTCAGGCGTTCGCCGAACACCAGGGGGGCGGGCTGCAAAGCGGGTGGTTTGGTGAGCAGCCCGGAGCGATCGGCGCGGGCGAAATCGAAGAAGGCGTCTGGGAGCGCACATTTCGCATAGTCTGGTTCATAGGAAGGCAATGAACATTCGGCGCGAGGGGGTGCGCCGGGCGCGGGCTGCTGCAGGAGAACGAAGCCATCGGCGGCGTCTGTGATCTGCCAGCCCTGCGCGATCAGGTCGAGCACGGCGCGCTGAATTTCGACCGGATGGCGGTCGGTGACGCCGGTGACATCTACCAGCGCCCAGGCGGCGTCGCCGAGAATGGGGAACTTGTAGAGCTTGGCGCGATGGCTGAAGTGCGGGTAGAGCGCGGTGGTGACGCTGCCGGGCGCGGCGGGGGGCGTTTGGCCGTCGAAGCGGGCGAGCAGGGCCGCGTGCGGCGTCACATCCGGCCAGCGGAACTCACGGCCCAGGGGGGTGTAGCCGGCCATGACCTGGTAGGCGAACGTACACAGCAGGAGCCAGGCCAGGGTCAGGCGTCCGGCCCGGGGGCGAACGGCGAGCAGGCGGCGCACGCCCACCAGGGCAGCCATTGCCACAAAGGGCACGAGCGGCGCCGAATAGTGAAATTCTCCGCTGAACTGGGCGGGATACGCGCTGAAGAGATTGGCGA
>JAYRVL010000158.1:0-5346 GCA_041918575.1 Anaerolineae bacterium
CGATGACGCCGCCCACCACCACGAAGGGAATCACGGTGACCAGACCCAGGAGCTGCGGCGCTTCGGCCAGCGCGGTGGCGCCCAGGGTTTGACTCAGCGTGCCCTTGCCGCCCAACAGCCGTGCGATGACATGAGCGACGACGCCCCACAGGAGCCACAGCAGAATCATGGTGACAGGCAGGAGCACGAGATTGAGCGCGGCATTGCCGATGTCGGGGTAGCCGGCCAGGCGCGGGAAAATCTGCCAGCCGAGGTCATAGAACTGGTTGAACATATCCAGCGCCTGCTGTCCGCCGGCCTGGAGCATCTGATCGAACCACGGCATACTGCGCAAGCCCTGCAACACGGTTTGTTTCATGGTTTGCAGGTCTGGCGAGGCGGTTCTTTCTAGCGCCGTGCCGACCAGGCTGAATAACGCGATGGCGACACTGATGACGACGACAATGAACAATCCCTCGACGAACGGATTGTCGTCGTCGCGCATGTCCTCGTACACATCCTGTTCGAGAAACAGCGCACGCCACGCCCAATTGAACGCACGTCTAACGAATGGCATTACATCCTCCTTGTGCAAGTTGATGGCGACTGATCGAAACGAGATACAGGTACGATCATAGTTGATATCATACTCCTTTTCGTCGAAACAGAGAAGACGGCGCACCAGCAAATCCAAATGTACCGAGAATCGAGGCTCCAGCCGGTCTGCCACAGGGTTCTCAAGCGCCCAATACCGGCTAAAGCCTCCATTCCAAATGTCTTCAGCGACCACATTTGGAATTCCTGACAGCGCACCTCCTGCGCAGCTAAAATGCGACGCTGCGTAGATCGAAGCCCACGCGCAGGTTGCTCATGGCGCGCTCCACGCCAACCCGCGCCAGCTCCAGCAGGAAGGCATGACTCAAGTCCGCGGGCGGCTGCAGGCTGGCGGCCAGGTGACGCGCCAGCGCGGCCGCGGCCAGGTCGCCGGCCAACGCCAGCCAGGGCGCCATGCCCAACAGGCGCCGGCGATAGGTCAGAATGCTGGTGGCGCTGAACTCGCGGCTGGCAAACTCCTGCAGCAGCATCTCCACCGTGGGGAAGGCCGGGCGGCGGCTGTCGAGCAGGCGTTCGGCCAGGTCATAGGTGGCTTCACTGTACGCAAACCAGGAACTGAAAGCCCGATGATCGAGCAGCGCCCGCGCCTGCTGGCGCAGACTGGCAATGGCAAGGTCGGCCGTCAGCGGCGGCAGATCAGGCATGGGCGGCGGCGTCGGCAGGCCAAACTGCCAGATCAGCGGGTTGAGTAGCCGGAATTCGTGCGGAATCGGCGCCTGCTGCTCGTAGCTAATGCGCGCGGCCGCCGCGACCAGGCTGCGACCATAGTCGAACGGGGCTTCGAGCAGGCGCAGGGGCTGTTCGCTGTGGGGAATGAGCAGTTCACAGAAGGCGCCCGGCAGATGTGGGCCGGGGATGCGCACCGCAGGCATGGTGGCATTGGCAAAGGAGAGGCGCAGGCCGCTGGCATCGCTGAGCAGGACGCCCAGGAACGTCACCTCGCCAGGCTTGTACAGACTGACGGGGGGCGCGGGCGCGGGCGCCACGAACCAGACCGCCCGATAACCATCACCGTCAATGCCGCTGACCAGCGCGCGCCAGCCGCGGCCAGGGGAAGGCGCGGGTTCGGCGCTGACGCCGGCCAACGTCAGCTTGCGCAGGTTGCGCTCCACCAGCGCAGCCGAGGCGGCCGAAACGGCAGGCAGCAAATGGCGCAGGGTGGTGATGGCGGCAGGCAGGCGGATTCGGCCCAGGGCCTGCACAGCCTGCGCCGCCACGACATCGCGGCTGTCCTGCGCCAACATGCGCAAGAGCACCAGGCGTTCCTCCGGCTCCAGGGCATCGAGGCCGTTGATGAGATCGAGCACTACCTCCAGCGGCTGGGTTTCGAGCTGCTGCACGTACTCGATGGTGACATACTCCGATTGCTGCGCGGCGATGAGCATCTCGCGCACGGAGTTGAGCATGATGGCGCGCGGGTTCGAGAGGGTGGCGTACAGCGTTTCATCTGGCTTCTGCCCCAGAAAGCGTTCCAGGATGGTGATGGCGGTGATGCGCACCTGGTCAGATTGGCGGGTGTCTTGGGCCACCCCGCGCAAGGCTTCGACCACCGGCGCGCCATCGGTCAGCAGGGCGGCTGATACCTGCCCCAGGCCGCCCCGCATCTGGGGATCGTTCGTGCCCAGCATGGAGAGCAGCGCGGGCAGCACCTGTTTGCCCTGGCGAGCAATGTGGCGGGCGCGCGTGCGCAGATCAAGTTCACCATGCACGGTAGCCAGTTGGCGCAAATCGGCTTCGATGGCTCGTCGGTCGCGTAAGGTGGTGATGATGTTGTCCTGATTGGAAGCCATGTCCGTTTTTCGCTCGCAAACCTGGAATAAGAGGCTGGTCATCGTTCTCGCCGCTGCACGGCATTGATGGACGCATTGTACCATGTCTGGCAGGCTGAATCAAACGCGCCCTGACAGACCGAGGACTGTCGCAATCCGAGGGCAACTGCTCAGCCAGGCAGTGAGAATGGTCTCGATAGCGCCCAGAGCGCCCCCCTGCTCCCCAACCTTGGGGGGAGCCGAATGCTTTTCCCCCCAGGATTGGGGGGCAGGGGGGGCCGCCTGAGCAGTTACATCCGAGGTGCGATTCCTCTGCGACCTGTACGACCTTTACGGTGAAAAATCTCTGCGCTGAATGATCTGGAGGGCCAAACGGCGAATTGGCGCAAAACTGCGCTTTGCGGTACACTGGGCCTATTGTCACCGCACGCCAACTTCGCGACAAACAGGACATCTCATTCGCAGTTCTGACGCGGCGCCACCCTGGCGCCAGCGCAGACTTACCGGCGACGATCGCCCCCCGCTGTGATTTGGCGTTCTGGCGCGTGACATCATGACCCCAGCAAACGCGGCGCCCACGCATCCCATCGTTCTACTTCTGTTCTTGTCTGTGATTCGAGGTTGCCTATGGATATCTCACGCCGTACCTTCCTGAAAACCGGGGCGTTAGCCGTGACCGGCGCTGCCCTGGCCGAACTGCCGCCGGCCCTGGCCGATGCGCCACCCTACCCACGGGTGCGGGCCATGCACCAACATGTGGACCTGCCGCGTCGCATCGGTACCACACCGGACTTGCCCCCACTCAACGTGATTGCCCTGAACCGCCTGATGTTCGGCCCTCACCCCACTGATTGGGCCGCGTTCGAGGCGCTGGGCAGCACGCCCAGCGAACGCCTGACCAACTTCGTCGCCCAACAGCTCGACCCCGGCAGCCTGGACGACAGCGCGTGCGAAGCCCGCATCGCCGCGCAGGGATTTACCACGCTCAACAAGACCTTACAGCAGTTGTGGCTCGATCACCGCGTCAACGCGGCCAACTACACCGTGCGCAGCCAGCCCTTCAACGAGGGACGCCGGGTCACCTGGCTCAAAGCCGTCTACAGCAAACGCCAGTTGTTCGAGGTGCTGACTGACTTTTGGCACAATCATTTCAATATCTACGGCTGGCACTACGATGTCCTGCCGGTCTGGATCCACTACGACCGGGATGTCATCCGCGCCAATGTGCTGGGCAATTTCCGCACCTTCCTGGAAGCGGTCGCCACCAGCACCGCCATGCTCTACTACCTGGACAACGTCTACAGCAGCAACGCCGGGCCGAATGAAAACTGGGCGCGCGAGCTGTTCGAACTGCACACCCTGGGCGCGGAGAACTACCTCGGCTCCATGCAGCAGACGCAAGTGCCCGGCTATCCCAACAACCCCATCGGCTACGTGGACAACGACGTGTACGAGTCCGCGCGGGCGTTCACCGGCTGGACTGTGCGCAACAGCTCCAGTTTCGGCAACACCGGCGAGTTCTTCACTTACCAACCCTGGCACGACCGCTTCCAAAAGACCGTGTTGGGACGCCACCTGCTCAACGATCGCCCGGCGCTGGAGGATGGCCGCGCGGTGCTCGATGCCGCGGCCGCGCATCCCGGCACTGCACGCCATGTCTGCGCCAAGCTGTGCCGCCGCTTGATTGCCGACGACCCGCCCCAGGCGGTCATAGACGCCGCGGTGGCAACCTGGACCACCCATCAACAGGCGCCCGATCAGCTCAAGCGGGTGGTCGAAACCATCGTTCTCTCCCCAGAGTTTGCCAACACCTGGGGTCAAAAAGTCAAACGACCGTTCGAGCTGACCGCTTCCATGCTGCGCGCCACCGCGGCCGAGTTCGTGCCCAACGATGACTTCTTCTGGACCTACGGGCTGATGGGGCAAAAGGTGTTCGAATGGGTCCCGCCCAACGGCTACCCAGACGTGCATGACATCTGGACCGGTACCAACGTCATGGTCTACCGCTGGAACGTCGCCTATCACCTGGTAGCCGGCAACGTGGACAGCACCACGATTGACATCTTGGGGCAGATGCCGCCCGGCACGGTTACCTCGAACGCCATCACCGACTTCTGGATTCAGCGCATCCTTGGCCGGCCGCTGGATGCCGAAGACCGTTCTCGCCTGGTGGATTTCATCAGCCAGGGGCGCAACCCCGACCTGCCCCTGTCCGCCGAAGAGATCACGGAGCGCACCCCGCGGCTCGTGGAACTCCTCATGAGAACGCCTGACTTTCAATGGCGATAGGAGCAAACATGGCATTCACACGACGAAATTTCCTGGCCGGCTGCTCGGCCGCCATTGCGGCCCTGGCCGGCGGACGTTTGACCAAGATGGCGTTTGCCAACCCCTACCGCCAGCTCACCGATGAGGTTCTGGTGGTCATCTTCCTGCGCGGCGGCATGGACGGTCTCAGCCTGGTGGCGCCCTACAACGACCAGAACTACAACGACCTGCGCCCCAACATCCGCCTGCCCGCGCCCGGCAGCGGCGCCAACGCGGCGCTCGACCTGGACGGGCAGTTCGGCTGCCATGCCATGGCTGCGCCGCTGCGCGATCCGTATCAACAGCAGAAACTGGCGATTGTCCACGCCTGTGGATTGACCAGCGACACCCGCTCGCACTTCGACGCCATGGATTACATGGAGCGCGGTACGCCCGGCTCGCGCAGCGTGACCTCCGGCTGGTTGACCCGGCACCTGGTCTCTGGCGGCGCCAGCGGCGCGTTGCCGGCCATTGCCGCAACCTCGCTGCTACCTACCTCGTTCTTGAGCAGCACACAGGCCGTCGCGATGACCGACCCTGACGATTTCGGCCTGGATGGTCACTGGCGCTGGACCGACGGCCAGCGCCTGGCTATGCGTCACCTCTACAACGGCGACTCCTGGCTGCATCAGGCCGGCGAACAGGCGCTCAACGCGCTCGACATCGTCGAAGTAGC
>JAYRVL010000159.1:0-6458 GCA_041918575.1 Anaerolineae bacterium
ACCAGGCATCCAGGATTTCTTTCGCCACGCCGACCGGGGTCAAGCGCAGGCTGAGGACGAGGACATTGGCATGGTTCCAGATGCGTGCGCCGCGCGCGGTCTCGGCGTCATGCACCAGGGCGGCGCGCACCCCCGGCACCTTGTTGGCCGCAATGCTGGCGCCGGCGCCGGTCCAACAAAACAGCACGCCCTGATCGGCCCGCCCCTCGGCCACCGCGGCCGCCACATGGCGACTGACCAGGGGCCAGTCGCCATCGGGGTCATCTACGGCCAGCGGCCCAAACAGCGTCACCTCGTGCTGCTGCCGCTGCAAATAATCCGCCACGAAATCGGTCAAGTGAGTACGTTCATCGCTGCCAATCGCAATTTTCATGATCTCCTCTCCGCGGGCTGTGGAAGTCCGCTTCTTCAATGGCTGTGCTTACGAATCAGTGGAAAGATGATCTGATACCGGTCGCTGACGCGCTGTGCGAACAGATCTGGATGGTTGGGGGCGCTGCGGTAGTCTTGCCAGGCCACAATCAACCCCTGCGCGTCATCGCCGATCACTCGCAGGTTGTCCTGCGCCCCGGTCAGGGTGACAATTTCTACGCCATGCCCGGCCCACTGCGCTGCGCCCAGGTCGTTCAGGTGCTGCGCCATGATGTCACCGGATAAATCGTTGAACCGATCCCGCCAGGCCAAATAGACGCCGCCGTGGCCATCGGGCGTCGCCGCGGCAGAGTCTTGCTGCTCGGCCCACAACGTCACCGTGACCGGCTGCGCGCCCCACAGAAGCGCCGCGTCGGCATCCACGCGCTGCGCAACCACGTCGCCTGCGGCCGGGTTGCCGGGATCAGACGCAGCGGCCACCAGGATCACGCCGCCGCTGCCGTCCGCAACGAGGTCGGTCGGCCGTTCGGTCAGCGCAGACGAGGCCATCACCGGCAGGTCGTTGAGCCAGGCGCGGGCGCCGGCGGCCGTCACGCGCATCAGATAGGCATCCGCCAGGGTCCCGCTGCTGCGCAAGTCGTACCAGGATACGAAAACCCCGCCCTGACCATCCGCGACGATGGGGCCGACGGCCTGCAGCGCCGGATCAGTGCTGACCGCCGCGCCAGCGGCGGTCCATAAGATCGCACCGTTGCCCGCGATGCGCTGCGCATAGAGGTTCTGATCGCCTGCGTCGCGCAGATCAGCCCAGACCACAATGCAGCCGCCGCTGCCATCCGCGGTCGCCACCGCATCGAACTGCTCGCCCGGCGCGACTGTGATCGTAACCGGCGCGGTGAACTGCAAAGCGCCTGTCGCACTGATGCGTTGGGCGAACAGATTCGTGTCGAAGCGGTCGGGATTGGCATCCTCTTCCCAAATAACGAACGCGCCGCCGCTGCCATCGGGCACGAGTTGGGCCAGGAGAAAATCGGAAGCGCCTGCCGTGACGCTGATGCCAGCGCCGGCCCACAGCGCTTTGCCGGCCGGATCGAGGCGCTGTGCGTAAACGGCGATGCGGGCGCCGCGCTCATCGTTCCAAGCCACCAGCGCGCCGCCGGCGCCGTCGCTAATGGCTTGCGGCTCGGTCTGGTTGTTGGCCGCGCTGGCCACAGGAATGCCGTTGGCGGCCCACAACGCCGTCCCCGCTGCGTCCAGGCGCTGGGCGTAGATGTCTGCGCCGTCGGCGGTTGGCCGCGTGTCAGTCCAGACAGCGATCACGCCGCCCGCGCCGTCCGGTGCGAGGCGCGGAGCTCCCTGGTAGTCATCGGCCAGGCTCAGCGCGACGCCGTTGGTCTGCCACAGAACCTGCCCCCCAACAGCAGAAGAACGGGGCGGGTCATCGTCCTCAGAGGGCGAGGCAAACGCGGGGTTGAGCGCGGCGATCAGCAGCACAACTGCCAACGCCGCCCGTCCTTTGCCACGCAATACGCTCACCGCCAGCCTCCTTGAACCTCTCAGTAGATTTCCCAATCACCTCAGCGTCAACCACCCAGGGCCTATCGGTTGCCTCTCAATCCTGACTCGCCGCCTCACTCTCTGCACTCACCGCCTCCGTCAGAGCGGGCGTCGTTGGTTCAGTCAGCGCCGCGGCTGGCGCAGCCGGCGCTGTGGCTGGCGCAGCCGCTTTCCGATCGTACCAGGTTTCGGGCGGCTGCCAATCGCGATGGCGCGTGAACAAGAAAATCAGCGCGGCGGCCATCACGATCAAGGCAATGATCTGGGCCGTTGGAATGGCCGCGATGGACCAGGCGTCGGGCCGAAAAATCTCCACCCACAGACGCCCGACGGAGTAATAGAGGAGATACGCGGCAGCGATATCGCCGTCGCGCAGACGCGAAGCAAAGCGCCGCGCCAGCCAAAACAAGAGCAGGAAGCCAAGCAGGTTCCACAGCGACTCGTACAGAAAGGTGGGATGAAACTTCGTCTCGAGCGGATACTGGTTCAGATCAATATAGGGGCCAAAGCGGTGCAGACCGTCAATGGTAATGCCCCAGGGCAGCGTGGTGGGCGGGCCGTACAGTTCCTGGTTGATGTAATTGCCCCAGCGGCCAATGGCCTGCGCCAGCAGAACGCCGGGCGCGATGATGTCGGCCCAACGCCAGAAGCTCAGCTTGACTGCCCGCGCGTAGATCAGGACCGCAAAAAGACCGCCGACAATGGCGCCGTAGATGCCGAGGCCGCGAAAGCCTCCCTTCCAGAAGGCGATGATCTCGATCGGGTGAGTGCGATAGTAGTCCCAGCCGGTGAAGCCCCCGGCCGGCGACGAGATCACGTGATAGAGACGCGCGCCGATGATGCCCAACAGCAAGCACCAGGTCAACAGGTTCCAAACATGCTCCGGGTCTTCATGGCGACGGCGGGCCTCGGCGGCCGCAAGAACAGCTGCCAGGACTGCGCCAATCACGATCAGCAGGCCATACCAATAGATGGTCAACGGCCCAATGCGAAACGCAGTGGGATCCATGCTTTACATTCCTCCACACGTCTAAGAGTAGGTTGTGCGCAGAAGAGTATAACACAAACCAGCGTATTCGTGAAGCAGCCACCGGCCTCGCGTCCACGCAGGTGGACGCCCGGCGCAACGCCCATCAGGCGCGATTTCAATCGCTCGCCTGCGTTCGCCTGCGCCCACCGGTCGCCTGCGGAGGCTCAACAAAAAGACTGCCAGGCGTAACCTGGCAGTCCCCAAAGCAAGATTCCTGTTCCTCCGGCGTGACAACATGGTCGCGCCAGGCGGTTCAACCTGCGCGTAGCCTAAGCCTCAGGCTCTTCCGGAATGACCACCCAGCACACCATATAGGCCAGGAAGCCGCCGCCGACGGTCAGACCGAGCAGCAAGAAACCGAGCCTGACAACCATGGGGTCAACGCCAAGATACTGAGCCAGCCCCCCGCACACACCCGCAATCATCCGCTCCTTGCGTGAGCGAAACAAACGTTTGCCTTCCATGATAAACTAATTTTGCTCCTTTCAAGCACATTCGATCGTTCGGTTTCGGGAGAGTTTTCACGTGTCTTTGTCCTACACAACACAATACGCATCAGGCCGATCGAAGTTGCCGGATCGGCCAATGAGTTGGCGTCTTCGCGACCGCAATGCTATAATCAACCCTCGAAGGAGCACCTACAACGGCATGATGGACTACGACCGCATTGCGCATTACTACGACACAGAATTCGCCACATTTACCGATGACATGCCGCTCCTGCGGTACTACGCGGAGCAGGTCGAAGGGCCTCTGCTCGAACTCGGATGCGGCAACGGCCGCGTCACGGTACCCCTCGCCCAGGCCGGCTTTCACCTGACCGGGGTGGACAGCTCCGCCGGCATGCTCGAAATCGCGTCCAAACGGCTGACCGCGGCCCGTCTGAACGATCGGGTCAAGCTGGTGAAGGCCGATATGCGCCATTTTCACCTGGAAGAACGCTTCGGCATGGGATTCATCGAGGTCAACAGCTTCATGCACCTGGAAACCAGCGCGGATCAGCGCCAGGCGCTGCGCTGCTGGCATCCCCTCCTACGCCCAGGCAGCCCGCTCATCCTCGATCTCTTCAACCCGGACATCGTCACACTCCTGGAGGCCGATGGCCGCCTGATGGTGGACAACCAGTGGCGCGATCCGCAGACGGGCGCGATGGTCATCAAACAGCTCGTGCGCAAAATTGACCTGGCGAATCAGATTCAGGAGACCATCATCGTCTACGATGAGGTGTTGCCAGACGGGCAAACGCGGCGCGTGCTGGCGCCGTTCAACCTGCGCTTTCTCTGGCGCTCCGAGGCCGAACTGTTGCTGGAGCTGTGCGGCTATGAGCTTGAAACCGTGTACGGTTCTTATGATCTGGACGATTACACATCGGATAGCCTGCGCATGATTCTCGTGGCGCGGCGCATTTGACGAACGAAAGGAATTTCAGATGACAAAGATGGCAGAACGAGCCTGGCGCCTGGCGCTGCCTGGCTTCCTCATACTGCTCATGATCGTTCTTGCGGCGTGTGGCGGCGGAAAAACGCCCGCGCCCGCCGGCGACTCTGCGGCGACGGCCGCGGCCACCACGTCGGTCTCCATCCCCAATGTCAACAGCGACGCGCCGGCGGGCGGCACGAACGAGCCGGCGCCGCAGCCGGGTCTTTCCCCCACCGGCGGTCAATCAACGGCCGGCGGCGTCCAGGCCTTCCCCGCGGGCGAGGTCAAGCCGGTGGAAATCACCACGGCCGACGGCGTGGCCCTCACCGGCACTTTCTACGTGGCGCCCAAGACGGGCGGACCGGCAGTCGTCATGCTGCACATGGTGGGCGGTCAACGCGGAGACTGGGACACGCTGGCGCGCCAACTGCAAACCGCAGGCTTCAGCGTGCTGACGTTCGACCTGCGCGGGCATGGCGGGAGTCAGGGTCAGCGTGACTGGGACAAGATGGGCGCCGATGCCGCCGCGGCCTTTGCCTGGCTGGCGGGCCGGCCGGAAGTCAACCCCAGCCAAATCGGCCTGGTCGGCGCCAGCATCGGCGCCAATCTCAGCCTGAACTTTGCGGCCACTCAGCCGGCAGTCAAGACGCTGGCTCTGCTTTCGCCCGGGCTGGACTACCAGAGCATTAAAACCGAGGGCGCCATGCAGGCCTACGGACCGCGGCCGGTGCTGCTCATCGCCAGCGCTGAGGACAAAGAAAGCGCAGACGCCGTACCTGTGCTGGACAAACTGGCGCTGGGCAAACACACACTCAAGCAGCTCGAAGGTCAGGGTCACGGCACGCGCATGTTGGGCCGCCAAAACGGCATCGAAGAGACGATCGTGGATTGGCTCAGAGAAACACTGAAGTAGCGACGATCTCAGGCGTCGCCCAGGACGCTGCCAACGAAATCGCGTTGGCCGCGGCCAAAGGTCTGCGCATCGAGGCTGCGTTTGCCTTCCAGTTGCAATTCGAGCAAACGCAGGCGCCCTTGCCCGCAGGCGACGCTGAGGCCGTGGGCATCGGCCAACACAAGGCCCGGCGCGGCCGCGTCGCTGGCGGGAACAGCCTGCCCCTGGTGAATCTTCAGAGATCGCCCTCGCCAGGAGGTGAAGGCGCCCGGCCACGGCTGAAAAGCCTGCAACTGGCGGGCAATCTGCACGGCCGGCAGGCGCCAGTCAATGTGCCCCTGCGCCTTGGCCAGGGGTCGGGTCATGGTGGCCTGGCTGTGATCCTGCGGCTGAGGTGTGATCGCTCCGGCCAGCCACGCCGGCAGCGTGTTGAGGAGCAAATCTGCGCCCTGCTGCGCCAGCCGCGCCATCAGCGCGCCGCGCGTCTCCCCCGGCGCGATGGGCAGGCCGGCCTGGGCCAGCAGTGGGCCAGTATCCATGCCGGCGTCCATCAACATGATCGTGCTGCCCGTCACCGCGTCGCCGGCCAGGAGCGCTCCTGCCACTGGCGCGGCTCCACGGTGGCGGGGCAGGAGTGAAGCGTGAACGTTGAGGCAGCCGTACAGCGGCAGATCGAGCACCGGTTGAGGCAAAATCAGGCCATATGCGGCCACCACGATCACGTCAGGCCGCAGAGACGCCAGGGCTGTCAGAGCCTCAGGCTGGCGCAGGGTGGCCGGCTGCTGCACCGGCAGACCGTGCGCCAGCGCAAACGTCTTCACCGGTGAAATTGCCACCTGTTGCCCGCGACCCACCGGCTTATTCGCGCGTGTCAGCACGCCAACCACATCCCACTCAGGATTCGGCGCCGCCACTGCCGCAAGTATCGTCAGCGCAAAGTCCGGCGTTCCCATGAAGACCAATCGTTTCATCCTCATCTCCCCAACAAACCAGAACCAGGCAGAAAGATCTCTGCCACGAATATCACGAATTGGCGCCTGCTGCGTCGCGCCAGATTGTAGCACATCAAGGGCCGGATGAAGAATTGAGATTGGAGAATTGAGATTGGAGAATTGAGATTGGAGAATTGAGATTGGAGAATTGAGATTGAAGAATTGAGATTGAAGAATTGAGATTGAAGAATTGAGA
>JAYRVL010000160.1:0-11606 GCA_041918575.1 Anaerolineae bacterium
GCGTTGACCAGCCAGGGCTGGCCTTGCGTCAGCTCGAAGGCCAGCGCCGTGGCTGCGGATGTGAACACCTGGCCGGTGTCGTCGGTATGCTGTTGGTACAGAGCCGTCACGTCTTGGAGTGTGAAGTTTTGCAGGGTCAGTGAATCGGTCTTGATGTTGAAGGGGCTGGCGGTGTGCAGCCGTTCGCTGCCGCCGGAGGCCACCTTGTAGTCGCGCACGTCGCGCAGGCCGATCAGGGCCAGGGACCAGGGGAAGAATGTTGGGCGATCATTGTAGCCATCGCGCAGTTGGCGCAGCACCAAAATCAGGGTTTCATCCTGCAGCGAATCAATCTCATCCACGAACAGCACGAGGGGGCGCGGCAGGGCCTGGGTCCAGGCTTTGAGTGCGGCGCTGATGCGCCCGCCGACTGGGGCTTCCGGCCAGGGGGGAGGCCAGAATTCACGGGGCAGCCGTGCGGTGACTCGCGTTTGCCAGACGCTCAGGATGGCCTGTTCGGCCACATCGGGCTGATGGTTGAACGCCGAGCCGGCCTCGACCGAGAGCAAGACCGCCGCATACTGTCCCTGGGCGGTCAGTTCCTGGGCCAACGCCCACATCGTGGTCGTTTTGCCCGTTTGCCTGGGGGCGTGCAGCACGAAATAGGTCTGTTGGTCTATCAGTTTCTTGACGTCCGGCAGGCGCGCGGCGGTCGGCAGCATGTAGTGAACGTCTGCGCGACACGGTCCGGCGACATTGAACCAGCGTGGCATGGTGAAACTCCTCCTGTGGTGGCTTGGCAAGATTATACACCAGTGTGGAGCAGGTAGCAAGCGTCCTTTGGGCCGCATCTGTGCCGGTTGGAGAAAGTCTGCAGTATTTGTGCAGACAGTGTGCAGTCTGAACGTGCGCCGTTGGATGTAGAATAGAAGCAGGTAAGGTCGTCAGCTGATTCGGACTTCGGAGAAGACAATGATGTCGCAAGCCACATTCGATGCGGCCCTCTCGCCAGGCCTGCCCGTGCAGATGGCCCTGGCGCGGCAGGCGGCCCTGGCCTGGTGGGCCGCGCAGAACCGGTCGAACGCCTGGTGCGATCGGTGCTGCCGGGCATTGGCATGGGGTGAAGGATACCTGCTGCCAGCCGCGCCGTCGGGGCAGCAGATGCGCAAGCAAAATTCCGCGCCGGCCGACTGGCTGGTGTGCGAGCGGTGTTTATGCGCGTGCAGCACGGTCGGCGCAGGCCATGACAGCGTATGCTGTGAGGAATCTCTTGATGAATAGGCTCCGGAGTTCATGTGAACCCGGGTGGCAGCCGGTCTGGGGAGCCATACGATGAACACTTCAACTGTCACAGGAGGACTCGTTATGAAATCGCTTACATGTGCTATCTTGATCGTTCTGGCGCTGGCTTTGTTGGCAGCTTGCGGTGGCAGCCCGGCCGCACCCACGGCCACCCTGGGACCGACGAATTCGCCAATGCCGACGGATACGCTGACGCCCACGGATATGCCGATTCCGACCAATACGCCAACAGTCGTGCCCACGGACACACCCACGCCGCAACCAACCGCGACACCCACGCTGCGGCCGACGGACACCCCGACGCCAACGCCGCAGCCGCAGGCTACGATCAAGCAGGATGGCAACCTGCGTGGCGGCCCCGGCACGGTTTATCCCGTGGTTGGCAAAGCCGTGAAAGGGGACGTGCTACCCTTAGTGGGACGCAGCAAAGACGGCGCTTGGTTCGAGGTGCAATTGAAGAATGGCAAGCCCGCCTGGATTGCGGCCAGTCTCGTATTACTGAATGTCGCGACTGATTCTGTCCCGTTGGAGCAGACAATTCCGCCTACTCCAAAGCCTGCGCCGGCAAAACCAGCCGCGCCCCCTCGGCCATCCTACCCAACCGGCACGATTGTGGGGCGCGTGGTTGATGCGCACGGTGAGGCGCGGGTGGGAGAGAGAGTCTTGCTCATGATCACGGCTCTCAAAAACACCCCGGATGTTCCGGAAAAGACGGTTTACAGTGAAGCCGATGGTCGCTTCACGATACACGATGTGCCGGCTGGCACCAACTACATCTTGATGTTAGGCGCCGGGCCTGTTGGGCGAAGTACTTTGGTGAGGGTCAATGGAAAAGTGACCTTCTCATTGGAGCCAGGACAAACACTCGATGTCGGCAATGTAGCGGTGCCCTAATCAAAGGTGTATCAACCGCCGTCTATGGACAATATTCGGCAAAATACGCTTGATCGGATCAACTGCTATGACAAGGAGGCATTCCGCATGGATCCTGAATCAACTTACCGAACCGTCCTCCGCAGCCTGGCGGCCCGCTTTCGCTGGGGGTTGCTCACCGAAAGCGCGTGGATCGCGGCGGCCATGCTGATCAACCCGAATCCGGTGGATGACAAGGCTGCCCGCCGCGCCTGTCTGACCGTCTACTCCCGCACTCTCTACGAGGCGTGCCAGGATCGCGGGCGGCAAGACCGGGCCTATCGTGAGCTGTACGACTACCTGTATCCGCAGGCCCATGCTCGCGACGCCGACCTGGCGTGTGAGGCGGCACAGGATGCCATTGTGCTGGTCTATCGTTCGTTCGCCGAACCAAAACTAAAGAAGTGCAAACTACCGGATGCCTTTTTGTTCTTTGCCCAGGGCAAGCTGCGTGATGCCTTCAAACGTTTGTATCACGCACGCAAACGGGAAAATCAAAACGTTTCGCTCGGTCCGCCTCCGGACGATGACGACCAGGGCGACGACGATGATTGGCTTCCGGCGTTGACCGATAGAGGAACTCCAGAATTGATGCGACTCGACGCTGAACGTGAGCAATGGATCAAGGTCATGGTACATCACGTTGCCGAGCGGGTCCTACGCTGCCTGCAAACCTTGTGGGAAGTGCAACGCCTGCGCGTGCAGACACGAACACTGCTGCTGACCTTCATGGACCGTGCGACCGATGAACAGATTGCGATACAACTGCGCAGGACGAAAGGGGCAATCCAATCGCTACGCAAACATGCCCTGGATACCCTGCGCGCATGTTTGGACATGCATCTGCCCCTGTCTTTCGGAGGCGAGCTATGAATCCACGGACGTGTTCTGTTGGCGCCGAGCAGCTGCTAAGCTACCTGGACAACCCGGCCAGCCAGCCGGGCCTGGAGGAACACATCGCAGGCTGCTATTTTTGCCAGGTGCGTCTGCTGGCCATGGCGGGCGGGGCGCGGACACGCGGCGCTGCTCGCAGTGAGTGTCAGAAGGTGTTGCAAGAAATTCCTGCCCTGATGGCGGTCGAGGCGAGCGGCGGGGCAATGGCAGAGCGATTTTGGCCCATCCAGGTACATCTACTGCTCTGCAATGACTGCTTCGAGGCCTATCGAGACCTGCGCCGCATGCATGAGATGATCCTGGACGACACCCTGCCGCTACCACCCCTATCCGCTGCCTATCGTCCGCCCGACTTGTCGTTCCTGCACAACGACGACCAGCCGCGGCGACCCGCCCTGCTGCAGACGCTGCGCCTGAGCCTGGCGCTGCTCTTTCAACCGCGGCAAGGCATCCCCGCCTTCGTGCGCACCGACCAGGTCGAAACAACGTCGTTCGCTCAACCGACCTTCGAGCGCGTTTGGGGAGCCGAGGAATTGGGCGAATTGAGCGTAGAGGTGAAATTGTATCCCGATGCGACGAACACGACGCAGGTGCGCCTGGAGGTGACAGCCCACCAGGTCACGCGCTTCGACGCGAAAGGCATACGCGTGGAACTGCAGGTGCCCGACGCGCCGGCGATCGTTGGCTACACCGATTCCCTGGGCCTGGTCGAATTCGAGGGTTTGACAGAAGGTGACCTGCGCATGGCCGTGCTCGAGATCACCCCGGCGCCGCCAGGCGATCCCCCACGAGCATGAAGGGCGCCCAGTAGTAAGGGTGCGCCAGGAGTGACTCTGGCCCCGATGTGACAGCGAGCAGTGTCGCGACGCTCTGGCGCAAACGAGCGATCTCAGCGTTGGCCTCCTGGGGCGACAGTCCAGAGGCGATCAAGCGCTGATGCAGATCGGCCGTGGACATGGTGCGCAGGGTTTGCTGTGCGTGCGCCAGGGCCGCGGCGGGTGAACGGCCGGCCAGGAGATGGTCGTAGAAAGTCTCCATGAGCAGGCAGGTTGTGATGTCGTCCGCCGGCCACAGGCTGACCAGCACCGAGGGCGTGCCGGCGTAGATGAAGGCACGCGCCAGGCCAATCAGCTCATCTCCCCGGTGCAGGCGACTCTGACCGGTCTCGCAGGCGCTGAGCACGACGAGGTCGGCTTCCAGGTGCAGTTCGTCGAGAATCTGGCGCACCGTCAGGCGCCCATCGGCCAGGGCAAGGCCAGAGGCCAGCGGGTTGTCTGCGTCGAAGTGGGCGTGACAGGCAAAGTGCAGAATCGGGTATCTGGCGCTTTCGTGCATGGCCGCGGCAATGGTTGCTGCGGCGCCGTGAAACCAGGAACCATGCAGGCGCGCCGCCACGGCGGCTCCCTCACGCGCGGCGTAGCGCAGGTCATGGCCGACGCTGAATACCAGGCCGCGACGCGACTGCGCTGGTGGTTTGGCGCAACAGTAGTCGAGTAGAACGGTTGCGCTGGGCGCATGGATGATTTCAGGACCACGATCATGACTGGATTGGGCGAACAGGGCATGAAAAGGAATGTAGTGCAATCGGCCATAGGGCACGATCACCAGCCGGGACTTACCGGCGATGGACTGCGCCAGGGGTGTAAGCAGTCGTTCCTGCAGCAACGGCAAGGGCCAGGGGGCGTGCAGAATGCCCTCGCGATCCGGGGCCAGGTGGTGCAAGCGATGGCGGCTGCGCTCGAAGGCAAACGCCAGGTCGTCGTAGAGCGACGCGACCAACGGAATGACCGTCAGGCTATCGCGGGTCGCCACGAAAGCCAGGGCATGATCGGGCATGACCAGGTATTCGACCAGGGCCGTGTCCGGCGGCAGGCGCTGTTGGATGGCATTGGCAGTGAGCGGTTCGACCTGGCTCAAGGTCGTTCGTTCCGGCGGCATCGTATCGCCTGGTTCGATGCCGGGAGGGGTATAGCCGGCCAGCAGTTCGATCAAGGTCCGCGCCTTGGCCCGCTCCAGGATGGTCAGGCCGGCGCGTGGATCGCCCCGCGCCAAGTCGAGCAGCACGCGCTGTTCGTAGACTTGAATCCGACTGCCGAGAAAGCCGATGCGTGCGCTTTCTCCCTGGAGAGGATTCCGCAGGGTTTCGACCAGGCGAATCGCTTCATCCGACGCGGCCACGGCTTCGGTCATGCGCCCCTGCGCCTGGTAGAGCTGAGCCAGGTTCGCCCACACATCGGCCTCTTCGTAGGGGTCGGGGTTGGGGAGCCGGGTCAGGATGGCAAGCCCTGTGTCATAGGCCCTGGCAGCCAGGTTCCAATCACCTCGCAAAAAGAAGATTTCGCCGAGGTTGTTCAGGGTCAGCGCCAGGGGGTGAGCCCAGCCAAAGCGCAGGCAGCGGTCGGCGCGCGACAGGTAATGGGCCAGCGCCTCGTCATAGCGGCCCAGGGATTTGGCCGCCGCGCCCAGTTCCAGTTCGACACTGGCGATGAGGCGCTGGTTTCCAGGCTGCTGGACCAGGCGCCAGGCCTGCTGCAGACAGGCGAGTGCCTTATGGACGGCTTCTTTGTCATCATCCCGGCGCTCGAAAGCGCGCAGGTAGGCCACGCCCAGGTTGCGCAGCACCTTGCCCTGGTAGAGGGTGTCTCCCAACTTTTCGAAGAGGGCTATGGCCTGCTGATTGTGCGCGATAGTCGGGCGATAGTCGCCCAGGTAGTCTGCACCAAAGGCCAGTTCGAGGTGAACCCGGGCGCGCAAATCGGCGGGCACATGTGGCTCGATGAGCGGAATCAGATTGACGCGTGCCAGGTCCCAGCGCGGCGGAGTCTGCGTTACCAGGAGGATGGCGTCCATGTAATTGAACCACCCATCGTCCACCGCGGTGTGCGGTCGCAGCCGTCCGACCCGCACCAGGGCGGCAGCCTCCGCCAGACGGCGAGCGTCGAGGAGTTGGAAGAATTCAGCAAGCAGATCAGGAAAGCTAAAGCTGGACATCATACTCTCGTTACACGTCGAGTTACTACGCAAGTATAGCACGGATCACCCAGGTTGTCATGGCCGTGAGGAGGAAAATAAGATGCGACGTCCCATTCTTCGTACAGGTTGGCTGGTACTGCTCCTACTGCTCTACGCGCAGGTGAGCATCACTCACACAGCCCGTATTGCTGCACTGACTCAGGAAACCGGCAGTCCGTTGGCCACGGAGCATGTAGCAGGCTTCATGGCGCCGGTACCTGCGACCGATATGGTCGTGCTGTCCAACATTCCCGCATCGGATCGCGGTATGCCTCATGAACTGGGACATGCGGCGATTCACGTGGTTCCTTATAGCAACGGCGAGTCGGTTCTTGTGGCCGCCGAACGTCTCGATGGCCTGTCGGCGCCGGCACACGCTCAATTGCTCGTGGGAGACACATCGCACGATCCCGGGCACAGTGACTGTAATCTGCAGGCTGGTATGTGCGAGTATATCTTCGAAGAGGTGATGTTACCCGGGACGAGCAGTCCTCTGTCCACCATCATGATTACCACCACAGGAACGCCGACGCAGCCCGTGATCTTGGGTACCAGCGACTTTATCCGCCATTATGTCCCGGGGGATCAAACGGTGGAACTGGCGTCGCTTGACAATAATGTGGGTCTGCTAATTCCCAGTGGCGCACTGCCCGACGAAAGCTACGTGGTCATCATGAACACATTTGCACCACCGGCCGATCCGCCAGCCGGACACCAACTGCTCGGTCAGTCCTATTCGATTCGCGTGTCTGGCGCCATTACGCAAAGCCTGGCCCCACTTCTCCTGCGCCTGAATTATGACGAGCTATTGCTGGGTGGCATTGATCCGCATACTCTGTCCATCTTCCGCTGGGATGATGGCCTGCATCGTTGGTTCAACCTGGTCAGTGACCCGTTTGGCGACGAGCCAGCGCACACGAAGAGTATCTCGGAGTTTGGCACTTTTGCGCTCATGGCGAGCACCACCTGGCGTGATCCATTCCAGGACTACAGCGGCACGGCGCAGCAACAGAACGTGCGCCTGGCTTACGGCGGACGCCTGGCGCTACGCAGTAGCGCGACCGTGGGATTTGCCACATCCAAGCCAATCACGCCGGTGACCACGATCGGCGCCTGGGGCACTGTGACTTTCGCAAGTGACGTGCCCAACGGCACCACCCTGACCGTGGATATCTTGGATGCCGCGGGCACAACGACCTTGCTGGCCAACGTGCCAACCGGCGCCAGCCTGGCCGACATTGATCCAGTGACGTATCCGAGCCTGCGTCTGCGTGTCAACCTGAACAGCCAGCAAGCAGGGCTGACGCCGTACCTGGACGAGTGGTCGCTCAGTTGGACTGTGGCGACGGCGGAACCGCGCATGTATATGCCACTGGCGCCGGTGCGCCAGGGGAGCAGCCATGTTCCAACGTCAGCGCCAACACCCATCGTCAACGCTGATGATTGGCCACTGGCGACTTTGAGTGCGATGGCGAACCATTCAAACAACTTCGACTGCGGCCCGCCACCGACACCACCGATTACCTGGGCAACACCGGTGCGGCTAACACAGGGCAACAACATTTCGATTGCACCAGACCTGGCCGTTGATCACCAAAACCGTCTGCATGCCGTATGGTATGATGGCAGTCGCATCGTGAGGTATGCGACGAAGGAGACAGGAGCTTCGGCCTGGTCAGCGCCGGTGGCTCTCTCCACGGCTAACGATGCCTATTATCCAGCCATCGGCGTTGCCCCCCAGGGCGCTGTCCATGTGATCTGGCGTGAAAACAATAACATCAAGTACACCATGCGGCCGCCGACTGGAGCCTGGCTTGCGCCCATTGCGATCTCCAGCAGCGGCACTGTCAACATCATGCCGGACCTGTACGCCGACGCGATGGGCGATATTCACGTAGTCTGGAGTGACGGGAGTCCAGGCAATAACGAAATTTTTTACAGAGTTCGCCATGGCGGCAGCAACGTTTGGAGTGACATCGAACGAGTCTCCAACACGGCCGGCAGCTCGTGGGCGCCGACTGTCGCAGCCGATGGTCTGGGCGGAGTCCATATTGCCTGGTACGATTACACACCAGGCGTGACGGAAATCTACTATGCGACGAAGCCGCCGGGCGTCGCAACCTGGAGCGCGGCGACCAATGTCTCCATGACGGCCGGCGGATCTCAGTGGCCGACTCTGGCGGTAGATGCAGGCAATACCGTTCATTTAGTCTGGCAAGACACCCTGACGCTAGGTGGGCAAACCCAGGCGCACATTCTTTACTATATCAGCAAAGCAGCAGGGGGAGCGTGGTCATCTTCCGCCGAGATCACACGCGGCCAGGCGAACGGGCAGAACGCGCAGCCGCCTACCCTGGCCGTGGGCAGCGATGGTTCGCTGCACGTTGCCTGGGCGACGATGACAGATTATCGCCTCAATCATGCCTTCAAGCCTGATGCACAGGCCGGGTGGAGCACGCCACAACTTGTCGCGTCCCTGGCGTCACCCCCAAATCCGGCTAACCAATGGTATTTCAGCGCCCTGGCAGGTGATCAGGCGCGGGGGATGCACTTGCTATGGAATGATATGGCCGGCAGCGGGACGTTCAATCAGGACATCAAATACAGTAGCGCATTGCCACCGCCGATCCCGGCCAATCACGTGCTGGTGCGTGACGATAGCGGTCACGCAGTGTCGGGAGCGTGTATCTTCCAGAATGGACAACTTGTCGGCACCACCAATGACCTGGGCATCTTTGCGCCCGGTCAACTGAATGTGGGCGATACCCTGGTGGCTCTGCAACCGATGCATGACCAGCCCAGCCTGCGCGGTCACGACTGGGTCTTTCGCACGGCATTGACCAGTCTGAGCCTCGATGCCGATGCGCCGAATACGCCGGTTTCCGGCCATCGCGTGGCACAACTGGGACGCCAGAGTTTGACGCTGCACCGTGATCTACCGCTGGTGTATTTCAACCTGGTCATTTCGATCCAATGGAATGCAACCGACGCGTACTTGCAGGAAATCAACCGGGCCGTCCGGCGCGCATCAAACTATCTCTACGACGTGACTGACGGCCAGATGGCGTTCGGCCAGGTTGCGGTCTATGATAACGGGGCACATTGGGAAGATGCTGATATTCAAATCCTGACGCGCAACAATGTACGCCCTCATGCCTACGTGGGCGGTGTTCTCTCTACTGACCTGTCGCAGGTTATGCGTGTGGGACGCCATTGGGATGGGCACAGTGGCGCCCAGGGAAGTTGGGATCTGACACCTGGTTATCGTACGCTCATCCACGAATTCGGTCACTACGCTCTACATCTGTTCGATAGCTACTATGAATACACGTATGATGAGAACAACAATCTGACCGGTGTCAACACGGGCACAGGTTGTACGGAATTGGACTTCACATTCAGTGATGAGACAATCAGCGCCACAATCATGGATTATCAGTATGCAACCACAGAGTTGGCGGCGCGCAATGTGCCCGGGCTGTGGGAAGCTAACACCTGTGTGCATACGGTCCAGTGGCAGTTGAACGAAGAGTCGGACTGGGAAACGGTCCTGCGCCATTATAGGGATACCGTCAATCCTCCAGGGTGGCAGTTTACGTCACCCATGAGCCGCACGCACGTACTGACTGGCCCGGTGGCGCTGCCGCCGCTGATACTACCTTTTCCAGAGGTTGAAATCCATAACCATACTCCAGATGCACCGGTCCGCACGCTAACCGTGCTACGCACGGACGGCCAACGCTACGCCGAAGGCGCGCTCGTCGCAGTGGACGTGATCCGTGATGGTCGCACTGTCACCCTTGACCAGGGTTTGACGGCACGAACACCCATCACGGCGACTGGCACCATTACCTTGTATGGCGCACTGCCCGGTAGTCACCTGCGCGTGGTTTCGATCAATGGAGGACTATCGGCGCAGACCACCATCACGACCGCTTTGAATTACACACTCACACTGCGCACGCGTGGTCTCCGGCATCCAGGCCAGGTCCTGCCCAATCCATATGCCATGTTGTGGCCATCCTCCCTGGGTGACGACCTGACGATCCATGTTGGCGGGGTTGAGCAAGGAGGGTTCTTCTCAGCCCTCGTCGTGGCGCCCGGCGGTCTGGGCCAACAGACCATCTTTCTGCAGTACAGTACGGACACCCAGGCTTATGTGGGTACGGTCAATTTTGCCAGCGGGGGACCGGGCCTGGGCTGGCTAGGCATCACCGGCTCGCTTCAAGGCGACACGCCGACGGTAGATACTCAGTTCACCCTGGCTCGCGTGAACGTCAACGCCCCACAGGACCTGTACACGCCTGACGGCGCTGCCTGGCTCCATGTGGATCCTGACAGTTTTTCGTCTGACAATGTCTTCATGGCACTGATGCCGACCGGCAGTGTGCCTGCACCGTTGCCGGCCGGCTGGAGTGCGGTTGGCAACGCGTACAGTTTGCTGGCATCGGGCAGCCAGACCGATACGACGCGCCCTACCGTTTCACGCCTGTTTTACGACCCGGCGCACCTGCCAACCGGCATCGATCCGGCGGCCTTGCGCATGGGACGTTTCATCCAGGGTGAGGGCTGGCGCCTGCTGACCGGTGAACTGGATGCAGAACGGCGTGCGCTGGCGTTGGAAACCAGCCATCTGGGCATTTACGCACTGTTCGCGCCGACCGGGCTCACGCAAGGGACACCACGTGCCTTCATGCCCCAGGTGCGGCGTGGACGTTGAAAGGCATTGATCGCTACTTTCGGATCGAGAGTTCCAATGGATACGGCGGATCGGACACCATCGAAGGTACATTCACGAGTGATTTTGCCCAGGCCACCGGCACCTGGGAATTGTGGGCCATCAGCTACTACCCGCCGCCGCCCCTTGCCGTGTGCAGGAATACCGGCACCTGGACCGCGACGCAGCAGCCATAGCTGAACCCGTTGACGTCCGTGATGAGCACTTTTGCCAGGGCGCAGGAAATATCTTGAGCCTGATGATGACAGCCGAAAAAAGTCCCATCTCTTGAGAAGTAGAACGGTACGTTCAAAGCAATCGGTCGAAATGAAGAAAGGAATTCACCATTTTGGAGAGCAGCTGCGCTCTGTTCAACGACAACAAAGGTCAGCTTCACTTGACTGTTGAAGACACCGGCCAGCGCATCACGTCCTTTGTTTATGAGCACATATGCGATGGCGCGGTCGCCGCGATGGGCAGCCTCAATTGTAGATCAGGTTTGTCAATCGGATAAACCTGTGGCGAAAGATATGCGGAGTTCCCTATCGTGTCAGCGCTCACGTGCTGCCTTCTCTTGATGTGTAGGAGGGTAATTCACTATGAAAACACGTATTTGGCTGGTTCTGGCCTTCTGGGCGCTCGTGCTGACCGGTTGTGGTGGGTCCACCACGGCGCCGGGCGCCAACAGTACGGTGGCTATCACCCCAGCTGCCGCGGCGCCATCTGCGACCATGATGCCACCGACCGCCACATCGGCGCCGACGGCGACAACCGCCCCCACCGCTACGCC
>JAYRVL010000161.1:0-2549 GCA_041918575.1 Anaerolineae bacterium
TCTCGTCGGGAGTAAGCGTCAGCGCCTTGCGCACCGCCTGATACCCGCCATGATCGAAGTACGTAGCGATTTTTTCCGAGTTTGGCAGGTGAAGGTTCCGAGTCAAAACTGGTTGCCACATGACAGCACTCTTCCTTTCAGTGATCACGGCTCAGTGATCACGGCTCAGTGATCACGGCTCAGCGATCACGGCCGCCGCGTTAGTCCTCGCCCAAGCGCTCCAACAGCGCATCGAGGCTGGTGGGCGTCAGGTTTTCATACAGCGCATCGTTGACGCGCAGCGCGGGTGCGGCGCCGCACGAGGCCAGGCATTGCACCCGCTCCAGGGTCACTCGACCGTCGGCGCTGGTTTCTCCTGGCTGGATGCCCAGTTTGCTGCTGATATATTCCGCCACCTTGTCCGCGCCGTCACGCAGGTAGCACGAAAGACCGTCGCACACCTGAATGACGAAGCGGCCGCCAAGCTCCGTGCGAAACAGGCTGTAGAACGTGGCCGTGGAAAAGACATGGCCGAGGGGAAGATCAAGGCGGCTGGCCACCTCTTCCAGCGCCTTCGGCGTCAAATAGCCGTACCGCTCCTGCGCCAGGTAGAGCGCGGTCAGGAGCATGGATTGGCGTGCAGGGTCGGCCAGGCGGGCGCCGTGCGTGGCGATCTCCGTTTGCGTGGGAGTCGCCGCCGGCATTGCCGCAGATTTGGGCGTGACAGGCATCATGAAAATCACCTCTTCACCGTACTCACTGTACTCACCGCACTCATTGGGCCAGCGGCCAGCGTTTCGGCGCAGTTGAGCTACGCCATGCGCCGGCCCTGTCAGACAACAGGTTGACTCCGGTCAGGCGAGGGCTGACGTTGGCGCAGCAGACGTTCGACATGTTCCAATACAATGGCAGGCTCGATCGGTTTGGCAAGGAAGGCATCAATAGCGTTGGGCGGCACATTAGCCAGCAGCGCGTGCGCAGGCTCGCGTAAGACGGCCGACACCAGCAGTAGGGGCACGTCATCGAGGCGGGCATCTCGCCGTATCTGCTGCACCAGGCTCAAGCCCTGGAAGGCATACGACATCATGGCGTCCAGGATGATGAGGTCCGGGCGCTGCTGCTCCAGGGCGGCCTCGCCCTCACGCGTACCGCCGGCGCAGTGTACGCGATAGCCATGCGATTCCAGGATGATGCGCAGATACTCCCGGAAATCGCTGTCATCGTCAATCACAAGAATTTGTGGAGACGCCATCGCAATCTCTTTGCTTTCAGTCTGAAGTGACGACTTTGATCGTTTTTGCGGCCACAGAGCGACTGAAGTCGCGCCAACGAATCAGCGGATCACTCACGCCTAACTGCATCAAGTCAACAGCTCTTCGACTTTGTGCAGCAACTCACTCGGATTGACCGGTTTGCTGAGCCAGGCATCCATGTGCAGGCGGTCTTCCAGGGGAAACAGACCGGCATGGGGGGTTTCAGCAATCGAAGAAACCATGATGATGGGCAAGAAACGCGATTGAGGGTCCGCAGCCAGCGTTTCACTGACGTTGTAGCCATCCAGGGCCGTTGACATCATGATGTCCAAGATCATCAGGTCGGGCTGAGCTTCGGCAACCTGCTGCAGCGCCTGCGCGCCATTGGCAGCCGTAATCACGCGGTAGCCGCGGCTGGTCAAGATCGTGCGCATGATCTCGACAAAATCAGGGTCATCGTCCACAACCAGAATCGTTGCCGACGCCATTGTCGCCTCCAATCAATGTCAAACAGGATTCTGGCTTAGTTTACACCAGATCGAGGCCATTCGATATGACTTGCGTCATAGGCTGACATTGTGCTATATGGTACAATTGCCAGTGAGCAGGTATCCTGCACATCTTTCACCTCCAACGTCGGGCAATGGCGCCCGAGGGGGCACAGATATGGCGGTTGAAGGATGTTGGGGTCTCCGGGAGCACGGGTCTTGGAGACCCTTTTTTATTTCCCGCTGCTCATGCCGTCCAACGACGGGTTGACACACCCCGCTATTTGGGGTATGATCGCCTGTGTAGATGCGCCAGAGCGCGTCCTTCTTGCATGAGGAAAGAACACCATGACTGTAGCGACTCAGACCATGATGCGACCGCGCGCCAGGCCTCGCCAAGCACCGCTTGACAGCGGCTCGGAATGGCCGCGCGACATTGTCGAAGCCTTTGTCCGCCCTCCAGGGCCGTACACCCTGGATGAAGTGGCATTCATTCTGGAGGAGGAGCCGGTTGAGCTGTTGAACGGCTGGCTGGTGCGACAAGAAATGACCAATTTCTATGAAAGACGCTTCGTAAGCAATCTAGGGAGCGCCCTCGACCTGGCCGCACGCGAAGCTGGCTTTGGTCAGGTGCTGGGAGATCAAACAGAATGTATGCTGTCGAACGGCAGCGTCGTGAAACCGGATGTGGCGCTCATCTCCTGGCAACGCATGGCCACCGCGGCGCCCATGGGGCCGCTGCTGCGGCCCACCCTGGTCGGCTCGCCCGAACTGGTGGTCGAGGTGCGCTCGCCCTCGAACCGGCGTTCCCAGGAGAAATTCAAGCGCA
>JAYRVL010000162.1:0-1634 GCA_041918575.1 Anaerolineae bacterium
CCACATCTTCGAACCAGAAAGAGAATTCTGGCTGTGTGGTGATACCGCCATCTACCAGGGAGTCCCGATACGCCAGACCGATGACTCCGCCCCACGTGCGTTTACCAACCAGGGGGCCAAGCTTCATCAGCTTGAAGGCGTGACAGAACATGTCGCCGTCGGAGCCGGCCTGTTCGTTGGCGATGGCAACCATGGGGCCCATGACGGACTCACGCGGGTAGGGCATCGGGGTATCCCAGCGCGAAACGTCATAGCCCAGGCGCCGGCGCGCCAGTTTTTCCAGGATCAACTGTGAGACATGACCGCCGCCGTTGAAACGCACATCCACGATCAAGCCGGGGCGATCAATTTCAGCCAGGTAGCCGCGATGAAACTCGGCATAGCCGCGCGCGCCCATATCAGGAATATGCACATATCCGACGCGGCCCTCTGTGGCTTCATGCACGCGGCGCCGGTTGGCTTCTACCCATGCGCGGTAGCGCGCGGGGAACTCAGAATGCAGCGTCTTGATCGAAAAGGTGATGGGGTTCTCCGCGCCCTGACGGGCAAAGGTCAGGAAGACCTCGTTGCCGGCCTGGTAAACCAGCATCTCGCCCAGGGAGTTGTCGCGGCCAATTTTGCGGCCGTTGACTGCCACCAGCCGGTCGCCGGTCTTGAGGTTGACACCCAGGCGCTGTAAGGGTGAGCTGTTGGCGTGATCCCAAACATCACCCTGGACGATTCGCACCAGTTCGTAATTGTCGGCCGTATCGTCATAGCGAAAATCAGCGCCCAGAAAGCCCTGGTCATACGAAGGCTCCGGCGGATAGTCGCCGCCGTATTCATAGGCGTGCGATGTGCCCAACTCGCCCTGCATTTCCCACATCAGATCTGAAAATTCATTACGCGTGGCGACGCGCTGCAGGAGAGGCCAATAGCGGGCGTACACGGCGTGCCAATCTACGCCCGACATGTCCTCGGTCCAGAAATGATCGCGCTGCAAACGCCACGCCTCGCGGTACATCTGCGCCCACTCGGCGTGCGGTTCTACCGACAGGCGGATACGATCCAGGTCGAGCCAGCCGGTACGCCGGTTTGCGCCGCCAGAATTGCCTTCGGGCTTGTCTCCGGCCTTCACGACGCGTAAACGATTGCCCACCCGGTAGATCAGGGTCTTGCCGTCGTGTGAAATCTCGAAGTCGCTGACGCCGTCCACCAGGACTTCTTGACGTTGATCTTGCAGGTCATACATCTCCAGGCGGGTCTTGGAGGCATGGTTGTGACCGGCGTCATTGCCTAGCGTGCCTTCGACTGGATAGGACGAGAAGAGAATGCGGCCGCTGATGCCTCGCACCTGGCTGTACCGTCCTTCGGCGACAGGCAGGGCAAGCACCCGTTCCGTGATACCTTCCAGGTCAATCTGCAGACGCGGCGGTGAGCTTTCCTCTTCAGGTTTCGTTCCCGTGACTCCATCGGCTGCGGATGCAGCCGGTTGGGCCTCAGCGGCGGGCGGAGCATCGCCGGCAGGCGGCGGCGCGGCGGGCGGAGCATCGCCGGCAGGCGGCGGCGCGGCGGGCGGAGCATCGCCGGCAGGCGGCGGCGCGGCGGGCGGAGCATCGCCGGCAGGCGGCGGCGCGGCGGGCGGAGCTGGGGAC
>JAYRVL010000163.1:0-3081 GCA_041918575.1 Anaerolineae bacterium
AAGAACGAACAAGCTGAAGAACGAACAAGCTGAAGAACGAACAAGCTGAAGAACGAACAAGCTGAAGAACGAACAAAAAGGAACACGACGATTCTATGAAATCCGTGACAGAACAGGACGCCATTTCGATGGTGGATCTGAAAGCCCAATACAGCGCCATCAAACCGGAAATTGACGCTGCCATTCAACGCGTGGTCAACAACACCAGTTTCATCATGGGGCCTGAGGTGACGCAGTTCGAGCAGGCCTTCAGCCAGGTATCGGGCGCTTGCTACAACGTGGGCGTGGCCTCCGGCACCGCCGCGCTGCACCTGGCCCTGCTGGCCTGCGATGTGGGGCGCGGGGACGAGGTCATCACCAGCCCGTTCACCTTCTTCGCCACCGGCGAAGCCATCTCGCAGACCGGCGCCACCCCTGTGTTCGTGGACATCGAAACAGACACCTACAACCTCGACCCGGCGCTGGTGGAGCGCGCCATCACCCCGCGCACCAAAGCGATCATTCCCGTGCATTTGTACGGCCAGGTGGCAGAGATGAACGAAATTCTCGACATTGCCCGGCGCTACAACCTGCGTGTGATCGAAGACGCCGCGCAGGCGCACGCGGCCGAGTATCGCGGGCGTCGCGCCGGCAGCCTGGGCGACCTGTCCTGCTTCAGCTTCTATCCCAGCAAAAACCTGGGCTGCTACGGCGACGGCGGCCTGGTGGCGGGCAACGATGAAGAGCTCATCAAGCGCGTGCGCAAGCTGCGCGATCACGGCCGCATGAGCAAGTACGAGCACGACGAACTGGGCTGGGGCTATCGCCTCGACGCCATGCAGGCCGCCATCCTGGGCGCCAAACTGCCGCACCTGGAAGCCTGGACCGAGGCCCGGCGCAGTCACGCGGCCCACTACAACGAACTGCTGGCCGGCAGCGACATCGTGACGCCGATTGCGCGCCCCTACAACCGGCACGTCTACCACTGCTACGTCGTCCGCACCCCGCGTCGCGACGAGTTGGCCGCGCATCTGACCGCGGCCGGCATCGGCGCGGTCATTCATTACCCGCTGCCGCTGCACCTGCAGCCGGCCTACCGCGACCTGGGCCACCGGGCGGGCAGCCTGCCGGTCAGTGAAGCCTGCAGCCAGCAGGTCATCTCCCTGCCCATGTATCCGGAACTGACCGACGCGCAGATCGAACGGGTCACGACAACGGTGAAATCGTTTGTCGGCGGTTGAAAAGGCAGCAAGAACAGTGTCCCGACTCGAAAGCGGTGCGTTGACGTGATGACGTTGAATCCAACGGTTTCAGTGGTGGCGCCGGCGCACAACGAAGCCGAGAACATCCCAACCCTGCTGGCAAAGGTCGCCAAAGCCTTCGACGCGCTGGGGCTGGATGGCCGCGCCGAACTGGTGCTGATTGACGATGGTTCGACCGACGGCACCGGCGACGTGGCCGCCAGTCAGGCGCTGGCCTATCCCTTCCTGCGCCTGATCCGCCATCGCCGCAACCTGGGCCTGACGGCCGCGCTGCGCACCGGCTTTCGCGCCGTCACCGGCGACTTGATCGTCTTCCTGCCCGCCGATCTGGAATCGGACCCGGAGGAAGACATCCCCAAACTGCTCAACAAACTGGCCGAGGGCTATGATGTGGTGGCCGGCTGGCGCCAGGGTCGCGCCGATGGCAAAACCTTCGCCTCCGGCATCTACAACCGGGTCTCGCGGCGCCTCTTCGGCGTGCAGGCGCACGACATGAACTGGATCAAGGCCTTTCGCCGCGAGGTGCTGCTGACCCTGCCACCCCTGCGCTCGGACTGGCACCGCTTCCTGCTGATGATCGCGGCCCAGCAGGGCTACCGCATCGGCGAGGTTGCCACCACTTGGCATCCCCGCCGCGCCGGGCGTTCCAAGTACGGCTTCAGCCGCATCCCCATCAGCCTGCTCGATGTCCTGGTGGTCAAGTTCCTGTTGACCTTCAGCCAGGCGCCCATGCGCTTCTTCGGCGGCGTGGGCCTGGCTGCTCTGGGCCTGAGCGGCGTCACCGCGGTCTATCTCCTCCTGCTCTACCTGCTGACGCAAACCCAGCAGCGCCCCATCTTCTGGGCGGCCGGCAGCCTGGCGCTGGCCGGCCTGCTCCTGATCCTGGTCGGCTTCATCGCCGAGTTGATCGTGAGCCAGGCCGAGCAGATCAAGGAGATGGAGTGGCGCCTCGACACGTTCATGGCTGAGGCCGGCTACGGCCAAAAACCAGGTTTCCCGACCGAACGTCCCGCGGGCGCTGCGCCGACCACCACCCACGATCGGGCTTCCACCTCACCATGAAAATTGGCGTGCTAACTCACAACTACCCGCGCTTTGCAGGCGACTTCAGCGGCTCGTTCGTCGAAGCCCTCTGTCGCGAGTACGTGCGCCAGGGCACGGAAGTGACCGTGGTGGCGCCGTTCGATCCCGCCTATCGCCGCGCCGCGGCTGATCTGGGCGGCGTGCGGCTCCACACCTACCGCTACACCTGGCCGGATACGGCGCACAGGCTGGGTTACATGCGCACCATGCGCGCCGACCTGGCCATGAAAGGCGAAGCCTATCTGCTGGGCGCGCTGCTCTTGACACTGGGCAAGGCTGCGGTGGAACGTTGGATTGCACGGGCGCAGCCAGACGTGCTGCACGCACATTGGGTGCTGCCCAACGGCTACCTGGCCGCAGGCGCAGCCCGGCGCCGTCGCATCCCGCTCATCGTTTCCATCCCCGGCTCCGACGCGCTGGTGGCCGGGCAGAACCCGCTTTTCAAGCGCCTGGCGCGCCAAGCGTTCAGCGCCGCCGGCCTCATCACCGCCAACAGCGCCGATTTGGCCGAAGTAGCCATGCGCGACCTGGGCGCGGATTCCAACCGATTCGAGCTGATCATCTACGGCGTTGATCCGCACGCGCTGCGCCCCGATGCCGAAGCGGGCGCGGCCCTGCGCCAGCGTCTGGGCCTGGCGGACAACAGTTTTGTTTTACTGGGCGTGGGCCGCATGGTGCCCAAGAAAGGCTTCGATTCGATCATCCAGGCCATGCCCCTGTTCAACGGCGCGCACGGCGCCGCGCCGCACGCGCAGCG
>JAYRVL010000164.1:0-1683 GCA_041918575.1 Anaerolineae bacterium
CCGCCACGGCCACGACGGAATCAGCCACGGCCAAGCCCTCGACAGTCAACTCGCTGACTGCTGTCACGTTGATGGGGCTGCCGCTGCCGTTCGTCACCAGCAGGAACGTCGCGCCGTTGTTGGGAAAGTAGTGCCCTTCCACCTGCGCCGGGGTGAACGCCGTAGGCACAATGCCCGTCGGCGCGATCACCTGCGGAGTTTTCGCTGTTGCTACTGCCATTTTGTATTATCCTTTCGTTGCCCAAACCTGAAAGAAACTCAGGTTGATAAACCATCCTGTTTGCGGCTCTGTCATGGGTTGCCCCAAGACTTCCAGAAACGCCCATCGAATCGTCGCGTGGCCGTGGACGTGCAGGGCGTCAAACAGCGTGCGGTAGACCCGCTCGGTCTGCAATTCGTCTTGCCCGTAGCACTTGAACTGCACGCTTGATTTGATGAGCGCCTCACTGTCGTCAATCCGGCCGCCCCTCACCTTGAAGCAGACAGCCGGCCCGTCGCCTGGCTTGTAACCAGGTGGTGGCACATCACGCCCGGCGTAGATGCGAGTACCACACACGCCAAACAGCGATGTGCCTAGCAGATAGTTCCGTAGCGCCAATTGCACGTCTGTCACATCTGCCTCACTGTCACGTCGGGAGAATCAGCCGATACCATGTCAAGCGCCCGGTAGAGGAAGCTGTTTCTGGTCTCCTGAAACAACCCGTACTCTGCGCCCACGACCACGAGCGCCATGTGTGGCTTGGCTGGCATTTCCCCGCCAAGCTCTCGGTGTTCGGCTCCCCCCTCCTGGCTTTCGTAGTCGCCAGTCTGCCATGCCTGCCGGTAGGTGTTGCCTTCCGGCGCTACGGTGTAGATGCTGTTCAGCATAAACCCGGTGTCAATCTGCCCGTTCTCGCGGACGTTGATTTTGGCCTGGCCTTCGACCTGAAACGCCAACGCCGTAATCGCATCATCGGCGGCGGCTTGAACGGCTTGGAGAACTCGCTTCGTGTAAAACGCCATCGGTCAATTCTCCGTCACAATCGCCAGGTTAAGCAACAGCCCACTTGCTCCCCGCCTGGGCGCGCCGATGATGTTGTAGACCGGCTTGACAGTTAGCTCACTGCCGAACCGGTGTGTGATCGTGATCCTGTCCCGGCTGTCTACCACTGTTCCAATCGGCAAGCGTAGCACAGCGTCAACCATGACCACCTCGCCCCTGCTTTGCACTTCCAGCCTTGCGTTTTCGTCAAGCCCGCAGATTACCGGGCTGCTTGCCGTGTAGGTTGGCGTCGGGATGCCGTAGCTGTCAGGCACCGCATGATAGACGCCTATCGTGCAGATGTCCATCATGTGTGCCTCCTGAGCGCCTTCCAGGGCTGTCAGTTCGGCCGCGGTGAAATGCCAACTCGTCATGTCCGTGGTTCCGGCCAGTTGATGACAAACGATCTTCCGGCCGCCGGCCCATCGGCCATTGTCAGACGGATCGTGTTTAGGTTGCGCCGCGCCAGGTGATACCGGGCCTGCGCCTGCGCCTGTGCAATCATCTGCGACCTGGTGTAGCTTCCACCGTCCGCAGAAAAATCGTACAGATGCGCAAGCGCCGCCGCTTTCTCGTTCCACACATCCGCCGCCGCTGCGTGCAGGTCATAGGTTGGCACCCATGCCGTGCTCTCGACGTGCGACGGCGGAACGGTGGAAACG
>JAYRVL010000165.1:0-6776 GCA_041918575.1 Anaerolineae bacterium
ATGAGGTAGGCCGGCGTGACGCCGAAACGGCCAGACGCCACCTGCTTGATCTTACTCGCCATCGCCGTGCCATAGCGATCTTCGGCCTCGCCGCCCTCGCCGCTGTTGCTGGCCCCACCCAGGCGATTCATGGCAATGGTCAGGGTTTCGTGGGCTTCGGCGCTGAGCGCGCCGTAGGACATGGCCGCGGTGGAAAAGCGCCGCACAATGTCCTCCACCGACTCCACCTCATCCAGGGCAATCGGCTGACGTCTACGCGTGGCGCTGGCGCTTGCGGCCCCGGTGATGCGCAGCAAATCACGCGGTTCGGTTGGCGGCCGGCGCTCCACCAGGTCAGCAAAGCGGCGGTAGATGGGCGATGATCCACGGCCGCCCTGCGGGCCGATCTTCGGCTCGCGGCCCTTCGCCAACCCCACCACCTCGTGCAGAGCGCGCACGACTTCAGGGTTGAAGGCATGGTATTCACCGCCCCGCCGGGCCTTGTAGAAACCGTAGCTATCGAGCTTTACCTCGGCCTCGGCTGCCTTTGTCGCCAGATCGCCATGACCATTGCCATTGCCGCGATGCCCGGTGCGCGGCGCCCGTTCCGTGCCAACGGTGTGCGCTGAGCTTCGAGGGAAGGCGCTGCGGCGCCAGGACAGCACATCCTCGGCCAGGTCGGCGTAACCGATGCCGCCGATGCGGAAATTGGGCGTGCCCTCGAAGGCGCTGGCGATCAGATCATCGCTCAGGCCGATCGCCTCGAAAATTTGCGCGCCGCAGTAGGAATCGAGCGTGGAGATGCCCATCTTGGACATCACCTTCAGGATGCCCTTCTCCACAGCATGGATGAAGTTGTGCTCGGCCGCTTCCTGGGGCAGCCCGGCCGCATGGCGGCCCCCTTCCTGCAAACCATCGGTGATGGCGTCGTAGGCCAGCCAGGGCGCCACCGCGTTGGCGCCGTAGCCCAGAAGGGCAGCAAAATGATGAACCTCGCGCGGCTCGCCGCTCTCGATGATCAGGCTGCAGTGCATGCGCTCTCCCGCTTTGATCAAGTGGTGATGCACGGCGCTGACCGCAAGCAGAGAAGGGATGGGCGCGCGCTGAGCATCCACGCCGCGATCGCTCAGGATCAAGAGGGTGCAGCCGGCCATCACGGCCGCGGCGGCCTGCGCACACAGGCGCTCCACAGCGGGCCGCAGCCCCTCATGCCCCTCGGCCGCGTCCCAGGTCATGTCCAGGGTGGCGGGCTTGAGATGATGCCAGGCCGGCGGCCGCAGGTCGCGCATCTCCAGGCGCTTGAGCGCGGCCAGGGCCTGGGTCGTCAAGATGGGGCCGGGCAGTTCCAACAGCCGGGCCGCGGACGGCGTTTCGCTCAACAGATTTTCGCGGCAGCCCAGGCGCTGGCTCAACGACATGACCATTTCCTCGCGCAGCGAGTCAATGGGAGGATTGGTCACCTGGGCAAAGCGTTGTTTGAAGTAGTGAAAAAGCGGGCGCGGCACGTCGGACAAAGCCGCGGCCGGGGTGTCATCGCCCATGGAACCGATGGCCTCGCGGCCGTCCTTCCACATGGGGCGCAGGACAACGAGCAGCTCCTCACGCGTGTAGCCAAAGGCGGCCAGCAGAGGGGCAAGCTGCGCCGAAGCAAGAGCCGACGCCGGCGCCGCTCGCTGTCCCGTGTCCCCGTCGCCCTCGCCGAGGCGAAGAGCAGCGTCTGTGGGCGGGGACGGTTTGGCGAAGCTGTACCCAGAATGGGACCGGGCATGGGCTTCCACCTGGGCCAGCGTCACCAGGTTGTCATCCAACCATTGGCCGTAGGGCTGGCGCTCGACGAAGCGGGCGACGATCGTTGCATCATTTTCGATCAGGCCGTTGGCGGTATCCACGGCCAGCATTTCGCCAGGGCGCAGGCGTCCCTTCTGCAACACGCGGGCCTCATCAACGGCCACCGCGCCGACTTCCGAGGACATGATGACCAGGCCGTCGTCCATGATGACAAAGCGGGCCGGGCGCAGGCCGTTGCGGTCGAGCGCGCTGCCCACGATGCGGCCATCGGTAAAGCTGAGCGCGGCCGGGCCATCCCACGGCTCCTGCAGGCAAGCGTGATAGTGATAGAAGGCGCGCTGTTGCGGGGAGACATCGGCCGTCTTCTCCCAGGCTTTGGGCGTCAGCATCATGAGGGCATGGCGAATGTCGCGGCCCGATTGCACGAGCAAATCGAGCGCGTTGTCGAGCATAGCCGAATCGCTGCCATGCGGCGCGATGACCGGCGCCAGCACTTTGGCGTCACGCCCCCACGTCTCCGTGCGCGCCAGGTCTGCCTCGCGCGCGGTCATCCATGAGGTGTTGCCCTGCAGGGTGTTGATCTCCCCATTGTGACAAACAAGGCGGAAAGGCTGGGCGCGCTCCCAGGTAGGGAAGGTGTTGGTGCTGTAGCGCTGGTGGAAAACGGCGATGGCGGTCTTGAAGTCGGGGTCGCGCAAATCGTGGTAGAAGTTGGGCAACTGCGGCGCAACAAAGAGGCCTTTGTAGACTACGGTCAGGGCTGAAAACGACGGGATGTAGAAGTTGCTGATGTTCTCGGCCCAGGCGCGCTGCGTGGCCCGCTTGCGCACGAGGTAGAGGCGGCGCTCGAACTCATGGGTGGCAATGTGATGAGGCCGGGCCACCACGACCTGCTCGATGTAGGGACGCAGGTTCTGCGCCCATTGGCCCAGGGCGTCACCGTTGACCGGCACATCGCGCCAGAGCAGACGGAGCAAGCCATACTCCGCGATGGTCTCTTCGAGCAGCGTGCGCGCCCGCTCTCGGTGCTCCAGGTTGTAGCGAGGCAAGAAGATCATGCCCACGGCCAGGTCACCCCGGTCTGGCGGCTGGATGCCCTGCCTGGACAATTCACGAGCCAGCAGATCGTAGGGCAGTTGTGTCAGAACGCCGGCGCCATCGCCGCTCTTGCCATCGGCCGCCACCGCGCCGCGATGAGCGTGATTGCAGAGCGCATCGAGCGCCATTTTCAGGACGCCGTGGCTACGCGCGCCCGATTTTTGCGCCACAAAGCCAATGCCGCACGCATCGTGCTCGAAACGCCCATCATAAAGCGAGCCAGATGTTTTTGGCCTGGGATCGCCAAACTCTGGTCTCCACCCTCCGATCTCCGGTCTCAGCTCCCCGGCCTGCATGTCCAATTCCTGCTTGCTCATGTTTTGCTCACTCTTCCGCTAGACCGATACGTCCGCAGCACGCTCATCGCGCGCGGCCAACAGCTTGTTCAACGACTGAATGTAAGCGCGTGCGCTGGCGACGACGATGTCCGTATCCACTCCCCGTCCGCTGAAGATGCGCCGCCCTGCGCCGCCCTGCGCCGATTCACTGGCGCCGACCGACTCAGGCGCTTCGATGCGCAGCGTCACATCGGCCACTGCGTCGAGCCCCTCATCAATGGCCTGAATGCTGAACTCCACCAGCTTGTTGGGCGCATCCACGATCCGATTGATGCCCTGGTAAATGGCGTCTACCGGTCCGGCGCCAAAGCCCGCCTCGGTGCGCACGAAGCCGCCAAGCGCGTTGCGCAGACGCACAACAGCCGTGGGAATCAAACCCGTTCCGCACTGCACCTGCACGCTCTCGATGACCCAGGTCTCCGGCGGCTGATACAGTTCATCGGCCACCAGCGCCTGAATGTCATTGTCGGTCACCGTCTTCTTCTTATCGGCCAGGGCCTTGAAGCGGAAGAAGACCTCGCCCAGGTCATCATCGTTCAGATGATAGCCCATCTCCTCCAGTTTCATGCGAAAAGCGTGGCGGCCGGAGTGCTTGCCTAGCACGAGGCGGCTGCGGCTGAGGCCGATCGTGTCGGCGTCCATGATTTCATAGGTGCGCTTGTGCTTGAGCATGCCGTCCTGGTGAATGCCGGCCTCATGGGCAAAGGCGTTGGCGCCGACGATAGCCTTGTTCGGCTGCACCACCATACCCGTGTAGCGGCTGACCATGTCCGACGAGCGGTGAATCTCTTGCGTGACGATGTTGGTATCCACCTCGAAAACCTGGCGCCGGGTGTAAATCGCCATCGCGATCTCTTCCAGCGATGTGTTGCCGGCGCGCTCGCCGATGCCGTTGACCGTCACCTCCACCTGGCGGGCGCCATTCTCGACGCCCGCCAGGGTGTTGGCGGTGGCAAGGCCCAGGTCATTGTGACAGTGACAGGAGATCACCACCTGGCGGGCGCCCGGCGTGTGTTCACGAATATCACGAATCAACTGACCGTATTCGGCCGGCATGGTATAACCCACCGTATCCGGGATATTGATCGTGGTCGCGCCCGCGGCGATGGCCACGGCCAGCACCTGGTGCAGGAAACGAGGATCGGAACGACCGGCATCTTCTGGACTGAACTCGACATCGGGACACAGGCTGCGGGCGTAGGACACCATCTCCTGAACTCTCGCCGTCACTTGCTCCGGGGTCATCTTGAGTTTGAACTCCATGTGGACTGGCGAGGTCGCCAGAAAGGTGTGGATACGCGGCCGCTGGGCGTGGCGCACGGCCTCCCAGGCTGCGTTGATGTCAACCTGGCTAGCGCGTGCCAGCCCGGCGATGACAGGCGGCGGCGCCATCTGGCCGAACTTGTTCAGCCGCGGCTCAACGCCCACCGTCTGGGCAACCTGTCGCACGGCATCCAGGTCGCCGGGCGAGGCGGCCGGGAACCCCGCCTCGATGATGTCCACCCCCAGGCGAGCCAACTGGCGCGCAATCTCCAGCTTCTCCTGGGTATTGAGCGTGGCGCCCGGCGACTGCTCGCCATCGCGCAGCGTGGTGTCGAAAAACAGAACGACATCTCGTTCGTTTTGATCTATCTCTACAGCAGGTTTCATCTCTCCGCTCTCCGATCTCCAGTCTCCAAAGAGAGATCAGGGATCAGAGACCAGAGACCGGGTGTGTGGAAGGCGGGAGTTCTGCCGTCTCCAATCTCCGATCTCCGATCTCCGGTCTCCGCCCCCATCACGCCCCGCCCTGGCCAGGCGTCACCTCGCGTGGATTGATCCATGGCATCATGCGGCGCAGTTCACGACCCACCTGCTCCAACTGGCTGTCACGCTCGCGCTCACGCACGGCGTTGAACCAGGGGCGGCCCATGGCATTCTCTTCGATCCATTCTTCGGCGTAAGCGCCGGACTGAATGTCGGCCAGAATCTGCTGCATGGCGGCGCGGGTCTGGTCCGTGATGATCTTCGGCCCGGCGCTGTAATCGCCATGCTCGGCTGTGTCGGAGACCGAATAGCGCATGAAGCTCAGGCCGCCGCGATAGAAGAGGTCCACGATCAGCTTCAACTCGTGCATGCACTCGAAATAGGCCACCTCCGGCTGATAACCGGCCGCGACCAGCGTGTCGAAGCCGGCCTTGACCAGGGCGCTGACGCCGCCGCACAGCACCGCTTGCTCGCCAAAAAGATCGGTTTCCGTTTCCTCGGCAAAAGTGGTCAAGATCACGCCGGCGCGCGTGCCGCCAATGGCCTTGGCATAGGCGAGTGCGTCGGCCAGGGCGTGCCCACTGGCATCCTGCTGCACGGCCACCAGGCACGGCGTGCCGCCGCCCTCTTCGAACACCTCGCGCACACGATGCCCCGGCGCCTTGGGCGCCACCATGCTGACATCTACGAAAGCGGGCGGCTGAATCTGACTGAAGCGAATGTTGAAACCGTGCGCGAACATCAGGGTCTTGCCAGGCGCCAGAGCCTTCTCGATGCTCTCCCTGTAAACACGGGCCTGCGTCGTATCGGGCAGGAGGATCATGATCATGTCTGCCTCAGCGCAGGCGTCACTCACGGTGCGCACCGCCAGGCCGTGGGCCTCAGCCTGCGCCCAGCTCTTGCTGCCCTGGTACAACCCTACTCGCACATCACAACCGCTGTCGCGGAGATTCAGCGCATGGGCATGGCCCTGGCTGCCATAACCGATCACCGCAATTTTGCGGCCCGCCAGCCGACTCGAATCAGCGTCGGCATCGTAAAAAATCTTCGCCATCGTTCCCCCTCACAAAAAAACGTACAATCAATCCACTTACTGCGGCGCGTGGCCGTTCTTGTGCTGCCAACCCGGTGTCACTTCAGTCTCGCGCGTCACGCTGTTCAAACCGCGCGACATGGCTACGCGACCGGTGCGCACCATCTCCTGAATCCCAAAATTGCGCATCAAGTCCAGGAAGCTGTTGATGCGGCTCTCGGGGCCGGTTATCTCCACCACGATCGAGTCGAGCGCCACGTCCACGATGTGGCCGCGGAAGATGTCCGTCAACTGCGTGATCTCGGAGCGCTTCGCGCCATCCGCACACACCCGCACCAGCACCAACTCACGAATGACCGCCGGCGCCTGACTGACATTCTCCACCCGATAGATGTTGACGACCTTCTCGAGCTGCTTGACCGCTTGATCCACCATGCGCTCGTCGCCGTCTACCACGAAAGTCATGCGAGAAATGCCCTGCGTCTCGCTGTGGCCGACCGCCAGGCTCTCGATGTTGAAATTGCGCCGGCGAAACATGCCGGTGACCCTGTTGAGCACGCCTGGAGTATCTTCCATCCAGGCAACCAATGTGTGTTTCATCTTGCTCCTCCGATCTGAGAACAGAGATCAGGGATCAGAGATCAGAGATCAGAGATCGGGTTTCGTGGAAGAAGGGAGTTCTTCCGCTCTCCGCTCTCCGCCTCTCCGCTTCTCCGCTTCTCCGCTTCTCCGCTTCTCCGCTTCTCCGCTTCTCCGCTCTCCGCTTCTCCGCTCCTCCGCTTCTCCGCTCCTCC
>JAYRVL010000166.1:0-3267 GCA_041918575.1 Anaerolineae bacterium
GGAAAGCGGCTGGTTGGTCGGTTCAGTAGCCGAATTGCCCGGCTGTTACACCCAGGCTCCCGATCTGGCCGGCCTGGAAAGGAACATGCGCGAGGCTATTCAGGTTTTTCTCGCCACGGTTGGTGAGGAAGATCAAGGGCCTCACAAGTTCTAGTGGGGATCAACTAATACCCCCAAACCGTCCCGAACGTGCAGCCAAGTTGCGCGAACATCAAGTAGACGACTGTCTGCATGGGGATGGGCAACGGCAGCACGTGGCGGGATACGGAGGGGTTAGACATCACCAGTAACTCAAAGGCAATGGCGAATACTACCTGCCCGCCAATACCGCGACCATAGATGTAATGAAAATCAGCGCCCCGCCCACCGATCTTGGCGCCGATCGCTGAACCGATCGCTGGCAGCAAGAAGAACGTGGCGAGAGCCACGATAATCGCGGTGAGCGACGTGCCGATTTGAGCATCGAGCGCCTGGTAGTTTCTCAACGGGCTGGCGCCGACGTCGTTGAACATGGTGAAAGCTGGAATACTGGCCAACAGCCCACCGAGATAGGCATAGATGAAGGTTTTCATCGGAAATAACCTCAAAGATTGCAGTTTTCATGCGCTGGCGCTGCGAACTGCCAGCGCATGGCCATTGCGCGCTACGGATTATGCCGCCCGCAACTTGGGCACGTGTCATATTGGCTCATGCGCTGCCAACAACCCAAACAGGCCGTCCAGCCGCAATGCTTGCACGCCTGCAGGTCGTGTAAATAGCCGCACTGCGGGCATGCGTCGCGTCCGCGGCTGTAGGTCAGCAACATGGCCGCTATGGTCAGCGCGCCTACCCCCAGCCTGATCATCCAATTCATAGTCTTACCGATGTGCATTTTGTCCTCCATATCCTTGACGTTGATACGTTCCCAATTAGGCTTTTGACCTCTCGGTTCAGAATCCCGGCCACCACCGTTGAGCGCACTTCCCGTTGCCTGCGGCCAGGCCGCCCTATCGTCAGCCGATTTGACCCCAGAAGCCCACGTATGATAGAATAAAACCGGTGTTACTCTCACTGGGAAAGGCCGGAGCCGATGATTGTTGGTTCAACATACCCAATCGGCCCTTGAAATTGTTGAAAAAGTTGCCAGTTCGCTTGCCAAAACGCTTATGCCCGATCCAGATGTTAATCCTCTCATGCAGGAAATTGGTTCATATGTCCAGGAGCTGCGCACACGCCAGCGACTGTCGGCCCAGGAGTTGGCGTGCCAGCTCGATTATAGCCCCTCGGTTGTGTCCAAGGCGGAAAACGGGCAGTATATCAGCCTCAATTTCATTGATAGGCTGCTGACCTGCGATGCCCTCGGACTAAATGCTGAGATGCGCGCGCGGTTGCGCACCTATCGCCAGGCGCTGGTCGAGGCCAGGCGCATCCAACACCAGCCGGCATTGAGTACACTTCCAGACACGGAGAAAGCGCCCGCCGCTGCGCCCAATCCGTTGCCAGCCTCGATCACAGCAGCGGCCTCTGAACCGACGCCGACCCAACCGACCTATTCCTTGCCGGTCGCCGCCGTCGAATTGCTCCCTGCCGCGCCGGTCGCCATCACGTCGGCGCGATGGCATTCCACCTGGATAACCTATCAGCCCACATGGCGCAGCCCTCGTTTGCAGCTGGCGTTGATCGTGAGTGCATTGATTTTTCTGTTCGGCGTGGTTTTACTGCGAGGACACTCTCGGTTCGGACGCTACGCGCTAGGATCCCTCGACTTCGACCTGGCCTGCCAGCAACAGTTTCCTGACCTGACTGACGGCAGGTCAGCAGTTCTCTTGAATCCACGCAACCCCTTCAGTTGGCGCTGTCCCTATCAACTCGTCGCGGGCGAAATGGCCCGTGAAGGCGACATGGACACCAACGTCGCCTGCCGGGACCAGTATGGTTCGCAGTCGGCCTGGTCGGAGCTCCGTGATCAGCAGGATGCCCGTTCGTGGTACTGCGCTGATTCCGCGCCGCCGAAAGGGAGTGTTGCAGCGCAGAAGTGATCCTGCTGAGGTAGCCGGACGCATATCCAATAAAAGACGGTCATTTTGCAAAAGCAAAATGACCGTCTGTATTGCAATTCAGATGAATCGCTTGCCTTCCGGCGTTTTTACTTGATCGCTGGGCGCGTCTTTTGGATTTCGGCGCCCGCCGTTGGATCGAGATTGATCAACCAAATCTCACCCCGGCGCATAGAACGGTTCTCCATCCAGGGCCGTGAAGCTGGTCAATTCCGGATCCGCCGTGTAGTCTGCCAAGAGGTAACTGGCAGCTTCTGCCAGCGATCTGTGCATTTGGCTGCCATTCACACGTGGTTCCGCAACCGGCAAATGCTCTGCCAGAATCCGCAACGCGGCTTGAATGACTTCTAGTTGTTGTTGTAACGGAAGTTGACGAAACTCATTCAAGATCTGTCCTTGAGTCATGTTTCCTCCGCATGCTCTCACCAAGGCGGTGTCCCCGCTCTATCCCCCAACAAGGTGTAGAATCAACCGGAGCAGCCCCAGAAGGATCATCCACACAATTGTGGCGGCAGCAACGTAAAGCGCGGCGCCAACGATATAGGGTACCAAACAACAATCGTGGGTACCCACAGGTAAAGACCGACAAAGAACCATAGGGTTACCAACACAACCCAACTGACTACTTTTATCAGAATCATCGTGATTAACCTCCAAACATAAAAGGATCAGCCTTCACATTTGCGCAAAGTCCCGACCAGACGTTCGTCCTCGCGCAGGCTCTGGTCAATCTCCTCCCGGTGATCGAAGTAATAGGTCAGAGCGGCATAGACCTCAGCCAGCGTCAGATCGTATTCAGCGCAAATCTGATCAACATTCTTCCCCATGTGCTCATGCCAGACAACGATATTCTGCACCGTGATCCGACGGCCAGCGATGCGAGGTTTCCCGTTTGCAATACCGGGCGTGATTTCGATGTGACGATCAAGAACCGTGACAGTCATAATGCACTCCATGAAGATATGTTCGACCACAGGGAACGCAGAGATCACAAAGGAATAGCAGGATCAAGCGCCAATCAACGCCATCTCTGTGCTCGTTGTGATCTCTGCGGTCAAGAACCCGATCTCTACGCTTCGGTGATGGTGACGCGGGTCATGACGTCACCCTGGCGAATGGCGTTGACGACCTCCATGCCCTGGACGACCTTGCCGAAGACGGTGTGCATACCGTTGAGGTGCGGCTGCGGCGAGTGGGTGATGAAGAACTGGCTGCCGTTGGTGTTCGGCCC
>JAYRVL010000167.1:0-2967 GCA_041918575.1 Anaerolineae bacterium
AGCATCGGCATCGGTCAGTTCAAGCACCTGGTGCGTCGCAACGTGCCGATGGTGTACATCATCGAAAACAACGGCGTCTACGGCCTGACCAAAGGCCAGTTCTCGCCCACGGCCGACATTGGGCAGGAACTCAAGTACGCCGGCGTCAATGAATTCCGGCCAATTGACCTGTGCATGGAGGCGCTCATCCTGGGTTGCGGCTTCGTGGCGCGCTCCTTCGCCGGCGACGCCAAACAGGTACGCGAGCTGCTCAAGGCCGCGCTCAGCCATCGCGGGACCGCGGTGATTGACATCATCAGCCCGTGCGTCACCTTCAACGATCATGACAAGTCAACCAAGAGCTATTCGTATGGTCGCACGCACGAAGAACCGCTGCACGAGGTGACGTACATCCCCGCCTACCAGGAAATCACGGTGGATTACGAGCCGGGCACAGTGGTGGATGTCGAAATGCACGACGGGTCGCACGTGCGGCTGAAGAAGCTGGACGCCGCCTACGATCCGACTGATTGGCTGCAGGCGGTGCAGGTGCTGCGCGAGGCCGAAGTCACCCAGCAGATCATCACCGGGCTGATTCACATCAACCCGAGCCAGCCCACCCTGCCCGACCTGGTCAATCTCACCGGTCAGGAGCCGCTGGCGTTCATGGCGAATGAAAAGCTGCGCCCCTCGGCCGTACAACTCGCCAAATTGATGGCCGGAATGGCGTAAGCAATCTGCCGAAACGCACCTGCGAGCCGTTGAACTTGCAGGTGCGTTTTTGCATCCGCAACGTCAGCGAACAATTGACAACACTACTTCTCGTGCGCCACGCCACCAACGATTGGGAGGAAACAGGTATGCCGCAGTTCGATTACGATTTCGATCCGGTCTCTCGTATCACCGTTGGCGCTATCGGTCAGCCGGGCCAACGTGAATTTTTCTTACAGGCGCGCACCGGCCTGCGTGTGGTCACGTTGAAAATCGAAAAGCAGCAAGTGCAAGCCCTGGCCATCGGCATCACGCAACTGCTCGAACAGGCGGGCGAAGTGCTTCCCCAACTGCGCACCGACCTGGTCAATGTCAGCGATCCACGCATGGCCCTGGAAGAGCCGATCTACCCGGCCTTCGTGGTGGGACAGATTGGCCTGGGTTACGACGAATCCCGCGGCCTGGTGATCCTCATCATGCAGGAACTGGTGGCCGAAGGCGCGGAAGCCAGTAGCCGCGCCGCCCTGGCCCGCTTCGTGGCTGGCCGCGAGATGATGCGCGATTTCAGTGAACATGCCCTGGCCCTGACGGCAGCCGGGCGCCCTACCTGCCCGTTGTGTGGTCAACCAATTGATCCTCGTGGGCACTTTTGCCCTCCCAGTAATGGACACAACACCTCGTTGAACTAGCGAGCGTGATTTTCTCGTCATAGTCGTCACGCCCCAACCTTGATTCTATGTGAAAGAGGAGGAGTTATGGCAGCATCTGCGATGAGAATGAATCGTTCGGCCGCGCCCGCGGAGGCCAGTCTGTGGCTGCGCAGCCAGCGCTGGGATTTGACCTTCATTACCCTCAGCGTCATCCTGGTTCCCCTCCCCTACCTGACCTGGCTGGCGCTCAATTCCTTTGGTCTGAACATTGACCTGACGCGCAACATCATCAATGGCCTGGTGGCGCTGGCCGTCGGCGGGCCGCATATGTACTGCACCTTCACGCGCACCATGCTCGATCGTGATTTCATCGAGAAGCGGCCGGCGTTTGCCCGTTCGACCATCGCCATCCCGCTCATCGTCATCACGCTGGCCCTTTTCAACCTGGAGCTGTTGTTGACCGTCTTCTTCTTCTGGGCTTCGCTGCACGTGCTGCATCAGATTGTCTATATCATTGGGGTGTATGACAAGAAGCGAAAGGACACCTTGTCCCTATCGAGCCGGGCCATTGACTACGCGGTGGTGTTGACCAGTCTCTATCCCATCGCCGCTTATCGTCTGACCATCAGCCGCGATTTGTTGATCGGCACCAATGACCTCGGCAAGTCCATCCCTGAGTTCCTCAAGCAGCCTTTGTTCTTCTACCTGGCAGCCGCTGTGTTCGGCCTGGCCTTCATCCTCTTCATCGCCAAGACGATCAAGGAATACCGCGAGGGCAGTCTGCATGTGCCCAAAGCCGCGTTCATCCTGGTGACAGCCGTGACCTCGTTCATCGTACCCTCGCTGGGCAACCTGGACACCGCGTTTCAGGGCATGAACACCTGGCACTCGTTTCAGTACCTGGCCTTGACCTGGTACATCAACCGCATTCGCATCGAGAAAGGGGAGATGCACGCCCGGCCCATCGTCGAGCGCGTCTCACGGCCGGGCGCGGCGCGCGCCTACTACCTGCTGATGGTCGGCTTCACCGTTGGCACCGTCATCGTCGGCGCGTTCATCTTCGCGCTGCTGCGCTTCGGTGCGTCCATGAGCATCAGCGCCGCGTTCGATCGCGCCTACTACATCTCCGTGCTCTCCTTCCTCTGGATGCACTACTACCACGATCATTTCCTCTTCACCCAGCCGCAAGCCGTGCTCAACGTCCCGGCCGCGGCCCTGGCCGCTTGAAAGACAAATAAAGAAACCGGACTTTACAAAGTCCGGTTTCTTTGTTTGGCAGATCTGTTCTGCAGCCCGCCTCTGTCACAAGTCACTGCGCACTGTCTGCGAATTTTCGTCCATTTCGATGGATCAGCGTCACTTCACATGCTGACGCCCGCGTGGACTCATCTCAATCATGGTCATCTATGCTTCACCATGCAGCGGCTCGCCCAAAAATGGGATCGCGCCATAGCGGCCAAGCAAATAGCCTTTGGTCAGGGCTTCGTCCTTGCGCGGACTGTAGTCCAGCAGCGGGTACAGATGCGAGCAGCCCTGGCGGTCTTTCTCCACAAACCAGACCTGGTCGCGCCGGAAGAGGTTGCAGTCCATTAGCGTGGTGTCGTGAGTGTTGAAGATCAACTGTGCG
>JAYRVL010000168.1:0-19848 GCA_041918575.1 Anaerolineae bacterium
TGGCCCGGCCGGATGAATTGGGCGACCTGGCCCGCCAGTTCAACCAGATGGCCGATCGCCTGCAAGCCGCGCTCGTCGCCCTGCAGAACGAAAAAGACACGGTCGCCCGGCTGGCGCATGCCCGCCAGGAAATGGTCGCCAACGTCTCGCACGACCTGCGCACCCCGCTGGCCGCGCTGACCGCCTACCTGGAAACGCTGACAGATCATCCCGACCGCTTGGCCGACTATCTGCCGATCTTGAACGACGAAACCGGTCGCCTGGCCCGCCTGGTGAACGACCTCTTTGCCCTGGCCCGGCTGGACGCGAACGAATTGGAGCTGCGCCTGGGGCCGGTTGACCTCGAGTCGCTGCTCGCCAAGAGCGCGGCGGACTGCGCGCCCCTGGCCTGGAACAACCGCCGCGTGATCGTGAAATCCGTTCTGCCCGACAACCTACCCCCCGCGCTGGCCGACCCTCAGCGGGTGGAGCAAATCCTGTCCAACCTCTTGACCAACGCCCTGCGCCACACCCCGGAGGGCGGCGTCATCACCGTGGCCGCGACCCTCGTCGGGGCGCCGGTTGGGGTATCCCTTGCAGGCGCCCTCTCCGCAGGCGCCCTCCCCCTGGGCGCCCATGTGGAGGTGCGCGTCACCGATACGGGCGCCGGCATCAGCCCCGATGACCTGCCCCACGTTTTCGAGCGCTTCTACCGAACCGATCCCGCCCGCTCCGGAACCGGCGCCGGGCTGGGGTTAGCCATCGTCAAGGCGTTGGTCGAGGCCCAGGGCGGGCGGGCAGGGGTGGAGAATGCGCCGGGCCAGGGGGCCAGCTTCTGGTTCACTTTGCCTGTGGCACAACATTGAGGAGTTTCACATGAATCGCAGATTGATTCCGCTCTGCGCGTTGGTCCTACTGGCCTTGGCAGCCTTCGTCGGGCCGGGCTACGAGAGTTTCGCCGCCCCAGATCAACAGACGCCGTCCCTGCCGCAGGCTGACGACCCGCCGGCCATCGTCCTGGCCGACGGCGTCGAGGGCCTGACGCTCGTCTCCGCGCCGGTCACCCTACCGCTGACGGTCGGCCACATTACCTACCTGCCGGTCGAGGTGCGCAACTACCACCGACCGATCACCATCAGCGGCCAAATACCGATTCACACTTATGTCAATGATTCGACCGCTGTCTCGCCCACCCAAACCGTGACCCTGACCGTTGGCGTCCTGACTGCGGCGCACGGCAAGCTCAAGCTGCAAACCCTGCGCATGCGCCCACACGACGTCACACTCACGTTCAGCGCGGGGGCTGTGGAGCACGAAGCCGCCACGGCGCCGCAATCGTCCTCCGCGCCCTTCGCGCCCTCCGCGCTTCGTGATCTTCGCGTACCTTCGCGCCTCCGTGATCCAAACGTCCCCCTCACCCTCATCCCCGCCACCCAACCGCACACGCCCCTCTTCGGCATCCACGGCGACCCCTTCTACGACGGCATCCTGCAACCGTTCGACCGGGTCTGGGGCCCGCAGTGCGGCGTCTGCCCCACCACGCCCGGCGATCCGGCCGGCAGCACGCGTGACATCGCCTGCGCCAAACAGCAGCTTTCCTGCCACTGCCGCCCCATGCAGGAGATCTTCGACCCCGCGGCCGATGTCCGCGTGCGTCGCCGCGCGCCGGAGATGCAGCGTTACGCCTCCCAATTGCTGCGCAGCATCGGCGGCTGGGGTACCCTCCAGTTCGCGCCCGGCGAACCGCCTCAGTATCTTTGGAACGGGCTGGACTGGCTGTTCGGTCTCCCTTCGGCAGAGCGCGACTACTCGCCCCTCTTCACCGGCCTCATGGCGGGCGACTTCGGCTGGATGACCTGCCCGGCCTACACCAACCCCGACGGCTCCACCGGCTTCTTCGATCCGAACAACAGTTACCTGGTGGAGCAGTACCGGCTGCACGTGCGCCAGGTGGCCAACCGCTACGCGCCGGAACTGCGCTTCTTCGAGACGACCAACGAACCGTGCTACAACTTCTATCTGTGCCCCTGCCTGGACGACCCCCGCGGGCCGGCCATCGCCTGCAACGCGCCCAGCGGCCCCAACCAATACGTTTGCGACTTCATGACCCGACCCTACGGCCATGAAAGCGAGGAGTTCGCCCAGGTCTACGGGCCTTTTCTCTCCGTCTCGGCCAATGTCGCCTCCGAAGAACTGGCCGCGGTCAACCCGGACGCCATCCTGGTGGCCGGGCCGGTCGAAAAATCACGGGCCGGCCTGACCGCCACCACCCGCACCATGATCGAACATGGTCTGTTGGACCGCGGCAACGTGGCCGTGATGATCCATCAGTTCCCCTACCCTTCGCCGCCCAACTGGATCGAGCACGAGCCGTGCGTCTACGGCCCGAACTACTACCTGCCGCCCGGCTGCGAGACCGCGCCGCCCATGGAAGACTACGTCACCCCCGGCGGGCGGCCGATAGCGGCCCGCGCCAAATGGCAGGAGATGGACGAGGCCATGGATGTCGGCGAAATCCTGCAGGATGCCCAGGAGCTGGGCGTGCTCGACCGCTTCTACTTCTTCGACACCGAGCTGCACGCCGGTTTTTTCGTCAAAGATGAAACGACCACCACGGGCCGGGCTACGATTGCCGGACTGCGGGTCGGCGCCATCAATGCGCATCAGCGCTTCGTGGGCATGGAATTCATCGGCGCCAACGCCGACCCAACCGCCTACAACCTGTTGGTCAAGCACCTGGCCGGCGCGACGCCGGTCTACAGCGCGACCGCGCCGCTGATTGGAGACGATTACAGCGGCCTGGTCGCCAAGTTCTTCACGCGGCCGGCCGACCAGGCGCCAGCAAATCCAAATGTACCCGGAATCGAGGCTTCAGCCGGCCTGCCACAGGGTTCTCGAGTGCCCAATAACCGGTTAAAGCCTCCATTCCAGATGCCTTCAGCGACCACATTTGGAATTCCTGGCCAGGCGCCGGGCGCCGCGCGGGGCGAAGACATCATCGCCTTCTGGAGCAACGCGTCCGCGCCGTTGACCCTGACCCTGGCAGCCCACCCGGCCCGCTTCGAGCAGGTCACGCTGACCCGCTTCACCGCGCCGGTCTGCCCGGATGTGTCCTGCGCCGGCCGTCGCGACCGGTTCACCATCGCCAGCGCTGCGCTAACCGCGCCGCCGACCGCAGTCGCCGTGCAGCCGCTCTACGACTTCTACTTCCTGTCGGTCATCAGCGACCGACCCGGCTTCGGCTGGCTGGCAGAATGGGACGACCAGGCCGATCACCGGCTGCACCTGCCGCTGCTCCTGCGCCGCGGCGTCCCGATCCCGCCGACGCCCACCCCCACCGCCGCCACGCGCACGCCGACGGTCACGCCCACCCCCACCCCTTCGTCCACGCCGGCTGCGGCCATTGTTCTGGCCGACGGCCCCGGCGGCCTGACGCTCGTCTCCGCGCCGCTCGCCCTCCCCATCACCGTCGGCCACGTAATTTCTCTGCCGGTCGAGGTGCTCAGCTACCACCGGCCGATCACCGTCAACGCCCAGACATGGATTCACACCTATGTCAACGATCAAACCGCTTCATCGCCCACGCAAACCGTGACCCTGACCATCGGCCTCCTGACCGCAGCGCAGGGCGAGATCACCCTGCAAACCCTGCGCATGCGCCCACATGGTATCACGCTCACGTTCAGCGCCGACGCCACGCCCCCCTTATCCTTCATGCCCTTTGCGCTTCGCGATCTTCGCGCGACTTCGCGCCTTCGTGCTCCAAATGTCCCCCTCACCCTCATGCCCCTCATCCAACCGCACACCCCGCTCTTCGCCGTCCACCCGGACACGCCCGCGTTCAGCGGCCTGACCCAGCCATTCGACCGGGTTTGGGGCTCGCAGTGCGGCGTCTGCCCCACCACCCCTGGCGACCCGCCCGGCAGCACGCGCGACATCGCCTGCGCCAAGCAGCAGCCTTCCTGCTCATGCCACCCCATCCAGGAAATACTCGACCCCGAAACCGACGCCCGCGTCCGCCGCCGCGCGCCGGCGCTGCAGCGCTACGCCTTCCAGTTCATGCGCGGCGCGGGCGGGTGGGGAAGCAGCCAGCCCGGCCCGGATACCTATCTCTGGCCCGGCCTGGACTGGCTCTTTGACGCACTCCCGCCGACGGAGCGCGACTATTCGCCTGTTTTCACCGGACTCATGGACGGCAACTTCGGCTGGATGACCTGCCCGGCCTACACCAACCCCGATGGCTCGACCGGCTTCTTCGACGCGGCCAACCGCTACCTGGTCGGCCAGTATGCCGCCAACCTGCAAGCCAACGTCGCACGCTACCGGCCGGAGCTGCGCTTCATTGAGTTGTCCAACGAGCCGGCCGCCGAATACTACCTGTGCCCTTGCGTCGCGCCGGGCGGAACCTGCCACGCGACCAGCGGTCCCAACCAGCCGGCCTGCCTGCTAGGCCCCAACTCGCCCGAGTTCGTGGCAACCTACGGCGACCTGCTCTTCACCGCCGCGATCAGCGGCTCGCACGCGCTGGCGGCCGCCAACCCGGATGCGCTCCTGGTCACCGGCGCGCTCGACCTGCCGCCCAACGATTTCGGCCTGTCGCTCACCACGCAGAACATGATCACCCGCGGCCTGCTGCTGAACGGCAACGTCGCCATCGGCATCCACCAATACCCCTATCCCTACCCGAACTGGCGGCCCGAAGCGCCCAACTGCGCGTACTACCAGGTACCCGGCGATCCCTACTGGCTGCCCCCCGGCTGCGAGACCGCGCCACCCTTCGACGATTTCACCACTCCCGGCGGCCGGCTGATCCACGGCCGCGATATCTGGCGCATCTTCGACAGCCGGGTAGACCTGAGTTTGCAGTTGCGCGACGCCGCAGACCTGGGCGTGCTGGAGCGCCTCTACACCTTCGACACCGAGCTGCACGCCGGTTGGCACGACAGCGACCCGACTACCACGCCGGCCCGAGAGGCAATGGCCGGGCTGCGCATTGCGGCGATCAACGCGCACCAGCGCGTCCTGGGGACCGAATTCATCTTCGCGCCCGCGGACCCCACGGCCTACAACCTGGTGGTCAAGCAGTTGGCCGGCGTCACACCCGTTTACACGACCGATGCGCCGCTCATGGACGCGGATTACAGCGACCTGGTCGTCAAGCGGTTCACACGCGGCCGCGAGGACATCATCGCCGTTTGGAGCAACGCCGCGACGCCCCTGTCGTTGACCCTTGCGCCCGGCCCGGCCCATTTCGGGCAAGTCACCTTGACCCGGTTTGCCGACGCCGGCGGCCCGCTGCAGATCTCGATCAGCGACCTGGACGCCCCGCCGCCCGCGGTCGCCGTGCAACCGCTGCGCGAGTTCTACTTCCTCTCGGTGATCAGCGACCAGCCCGGCTTCGGTTGGCTGGATCAACTCCGGCCGTGAAGGTGATTTCTAGCTTCTGGCGCACGTATGCTACAATACCGCCATGCAAAAGCTGCCGATCGGGATCCAGTTCTTCGACTCGCTGCGCGAAGGCAATTTCCTCTACATCATCGAATTCAAGATGACCAGCGCGCAGGTTGCGCTCGATCAGATTCGGGCGCGCGGTTACGACCGGCCCTACCGCGCCAGCGGCAAACCGGTGGCGCTAATTGGGATTGCCTTCGACAAGGAAAAACGCGCCATCAGCGACTGGAAGTCAGAGCCGACGGCTGAACAGCCAACAGCCGCCGCCGAGTGAATTCGAGACGAAGGGAAAGAAGGACGATGACGCCGATTGCAGCCAACGAGATGGCAGATCTGCTGAAGAAATCATGGATGACCCACGATGCTATGTGGTTCCGCTCCTGCCTGGAGGCGTGCGGCATCGAAAAGACTAATCAGATCAATCGTGCGGCGATCTACGGCGCCGCAAAAATCGAAGTCAAACGGCTGGCGCGGCGCCTGGGCGTAGAGCAAATCGCATCGTTCGACGCGCTCGGCGATTTCATCCAGCAGGCGACGGCCATCATCCAGGCAGATTTCATGCAGTTCACCTGTGAGGCGCCCCGGCCCAATGTGCTGCGCTGGGAGATGCACCGCTGCTTTGCCTATGAGGGCGTCAGCCGGCTGGGCGTCATTGATCGGTATCAGTGCGGCATCTTCGAGCGGCTCAAAGGGTGGCTGGACGGCCTGGGCGTCGCCTACGCCATCACGCCGGAAGGCGACGACTGCATGATGCACCGTGAAGGCCGCTGCTTCCGAGAGTTTCACTTCGCCTTCGGCCAAGCCAACCAGTCCTCTCTTTCATGACAGGTCGGGCAGCAGCCCCATCCCGCGCAGCATTCCAGCCACATCCCAGATCGTGGTGGTTTCGCACACCAGGCCAGCGCGCAGCGCCAGGCGATTGACGCCCTGCGCGCTGACCGCGCGGCCCGACGCAGGGATATTCAGGATCGAGCCGCGGTGCGTACCGTGGGCAGTCCAAAACAGCGCCACACGGTCGCCATCAACGATGACGTCGCTCAACGTAATCTGAAGATCAGGGAACGCGTGGTAGTAGACTGCAAACATCTGCCACACGGCCTCGCGACCAACCATCGGCTGCGCAATCGCCACATCCAGGACGCGGCAGTCGGCGCTGTAGTGAGCGGCGACGCGGTCCAGGTCGTGAGAATTCCAGGATTCCACCAGGCGAATGGCAAATTGTCTGTTTTCGTCAGTCATAATCATCTTTCTCTTGAGCACAGCGGTTTCTGACGGCATGGTCTAGTGTACGCGTGACTTCTGATCGTATTCCAGTCCAAAAAGTGCCCACTGAGTGCCCATTTGTGACGCGCACAATCGCTGATCGCTGCAATTCTGGTTCGCCGACGTTCAAGTTTCCGCGCCGCCCACCTCAGCCTGCCACAGAATCTCGGCCGTGCGCGTCATGCCGGCCTTGAGATGGCGGCGATAGGAGCTGAAAGGCACGTCCAGCAGCTCCGCGGCCAACTCCTGGGTGGGCGCTGGCTGGATATACGTGTGGTACACGGCCCGGTAGTATTTGCTCTCTTTGGGCGATTCTTGCAGTTGTTCGGCTGCAGCCCTGAGCAGGCTGCGCAGCGCGGCCGTGCGCTCGGCCTCGCCGGCCATCGGCTGCAGCCGGCGCTGCACCACACGCGAGCGCAGCAGCGGATTGCCGCGCAGCAGATCGGGGCGCACAAAATCGCGCAGGGCATCGCGCACTGCGGCGGCGAAGTCGTCCTGGCTGAGCACAGCGATCGGTTCGACCGACCTTGTCGCAACGGCAGCCGTGGCAGGCCCGCCCACTTCCCGTTCGCCCAGCAGCGTCAGCCAGGCGGCCGGCGGCACAGCCCGCCAATCGTGCCCATACACCCCAAAACGCCTCCCGGCGATCTCGAAATCAGCCTCGGACAGCCGCGTCAGGTCGGCGTAGGCCAAAACTTGCGCCCAAAAATCGGCCTGGGCGCAGGGGAAGAAGGTGTAGGCCAGGCCAGGCGTGGAGAGATAGTGCCCGACAGCCTGAATGAAGACCAGGCTCTGCACGGGCGAAACGGCCTGGTGCGTTTCATGATCCATCCAGAACCGAAAATAGGTGGCTTTCTCGCCCGCGCGCAGCGCCGCGTGACGGCCCAGGTAGACCCAGGCGGCCTGCGTGGCCGGGTCAGCCTGAATGTCCTGCGGGGCCGCGCGTTCGAGCGCAATCGCTGCCATGAAACCGATGGGCGCCTGCCGGCCGTCGCGAAAAACCAGGAAGCCTTCCGGCTGGCGCGCCAGCCAGTGCGCAGCCAGTTGGGCGGACTCCGCGCCTTCGTGCCGGCTGACCATCGCCAGCAGCGCGTGTGCGTCCGCCGTGCGGGCGGCATCGGCCAGGATGCTGCCGCCCTCGGTCCATTCGAAGAACGGCCGGACGGCCTGGTTTTCACGGTGCAAGAAAACCAGGTCGAAAAGCAGACGCTGCTGCATCGGCTGGCGTTCGCTGTGCAGGCGGCCAATGTAGAAGTCGCGAGCGCGGCGATGCAGTTCCTTGTACCAGTCAGGGTGGCGCCAGCGCAGATCAGTCACCAGGGCTTCGCGGGCCAGGTCGTGCGGAAAAAGGCCCAGCGAGCCGCACTCGATGAACGACAGATCGCGCAGCCACTCGAACAACTCATGGGCATCGAGCACGCCCAGCATGTCAGCCAACAAAGGTTCCGTGGTCAAACGCGCCAGCGCGCAGGCTTCGAGCGCGGCGCGATGCGCGGGGCCGGGCACCTTCTGAACGAACTGCTCCAACAGGGTCTTGATGACATCGGGCGCATCTTGCGGCTGAAAGGTGACAGCGGGACGCTGCGCGAACGTCTCCGCTACCAGCGAAAGGGCCAGGGGATGGCCGTGTGTAAAGTCCAAGATTGCCGGATGGTGGGCGGCCGGGATGCCGCGCTGCTGCAAATAGGCAATACTCTCGTCTGTGCTGAGATTGCGCAGCGGCAGGGCGCGCAGCAGGGTCTGCCAGCCCGGGTCGACGCGCCAGGCTGGCGCGGGCGGATTGCGGCCTGCCAGGACGACCAGCACATTGGCCGGCATCTGCGGCAAAAAGACATCACGCAGCCAGTTGTCAAGGGGCGCCAGCCGCTCGACCGTGTCCAGGAAAATGACATGCCGATCCCCGCGCTGCGCCAGGGCGAGCGCCGGCGGCTCGTCTGCGCCGAGGTTCAGGGCGAGGCGCAGCACAGCCAGGAACGCTTCGGGCGCCGGCTCGAAGGCGCGCGCATCGAGGAACGTGGCCGGCGCGCCGGCCTCGTGACTGATGGCGGCGAACTCGCGCAGCAGGGTGCTCTTGCCCACGCCGCCCGGCCCGAAGACGTGCAACACCAGGAAAGGCCATTCGGGCGCTTCTAGCAGAGCCTGGAACAGGGCGCGCTCCGCCACGCGACCGACGAAATGACGGCGGCGCTCAGCGCTCAGACGATCCGCAAGACGAAGAGACATCGCTGACCTCGCACACGAACACGGAATAGGCGGGAGCCGCATCATCGTAGCATAAGTGTCTATGGCGGAATATAAGCAATCTTACCTGATGGGCCAGAAATAGCACACGGATCAACACCGATTCACACTGATTTTCAATAATCCGTGTTCATCGGTGTCAATCCGTGTACCAGTAGCCTACGCAAGCCCGCCAAAGTCCTTGCGGCGGCAAACCATTCGGTCAGAACTCATTACCCACCACAAACGTCCCCGTCAGCCTGGCGAGCGTTGCGGAAACTGCGGCGCCGTTGCCGTCATTACTCGCGCTTCTACTCGCAGATACGAGATTTTGATCTCGATGGTGGCGCACTGTTCGCCAGTGGCCAGCAGCGAGGCGACCGCCCCGCCCATGCCGGTGTCGGCCAGCGCATAGATGGCGGCGCCATGCACGACGCCGTTGGGGTTGAAGAGCGCAGGCGTCGCTTCCAAACAACAGACGCTGCGCCCATCGGCGCAGGCCAGGAAACGCAGCCCAATCAGGCGAGCCATGGGATTTTCCGGCTCAAAAAGGTCAAAACTGGTCATGGGTAACGACTCCGCGGCGTGTCATGAGGGGCGCAGGCAGAGACCCGTTTTCTGCACAGAAAACGGGTCTCTGCCAGGTTCATTGGTTGCAGCGGGCATCCAGCCGTTTCGGCAGCCAGAAGTCCCACCCGGGCAGGACCGCGTTCGCCCCTGGCGGTGTGACCCGTTGACTGATGACGTACCCCAGGTTGTTATGATTCTGGTCGGTCATGTGCAGCCAGATCACATCGCCGATGGCGACGCCGGCCGGCAACTGGATGACAAACTGCACGGGCTGGCATACCTCTAAGGGATTGTTGTTCGTCATCCAGCCGATGCCGCCGGTTACCGGGAAGGGCTGCCAACCGGGCGGTCCGCTGATGGGCTGGCCGCCTGGCCAGGGCGGCTGCTGTTCGTCGAAGAAGATCTCCATGTCATAGATCAGGCGGCTCAACGCCGGGTCCTGCACGTGAACGGTGATGACCACGAAACCGTCGGCCGTCACATAGAAGGTGGACGAGATACCCGTCAGCACCGGTTTTTGCGTGGGCGTCGGCGTGGGGGTGTGCGTCGGCGTCGGCGTTTTTGTCGGGGTGTCCGTCGGTGTTGGAGTCGCCGTGGGGGGAACCTGGCGGGTCGGCGTAGACGTCGGCGTGGGCGTGGGCGTCTTCGGCTTGTAGTTCACGAAAACAATCAGCTTTTCATAGGGAGGCAGCGGCACATGCAGGGCGTGACGGATGATCGCGACGACCTGACCCCCTGGCCCGATCACCGGGATCGCGATGGGCTGCGGCGGTTGATAGTAGGCCAGGGTCGGCGGGATGGCATCAATGACGGCCTCCATGCGCACCGGCTGCTCGACCGGCAGCCAGGTCTGCCCGCCGTCCAGCGAAATCTCGAAGAACACATCGAAGAAACTGTCGGCCGGGAAGTCAACGCCGGGGGTCCGCTGCACGATGCGGCCCAGCGACGGCAAGGTCGGGCTTTCGCGTATCATCAGCGGCCCGGCTGGTCCCATGCCCGTCAGGTTCATGGTCAGCATCTCGGTTTCGATCTCCAGCCGGCCGTCGCCGTCGGAGTCGTGCGGGTCGCTGCGCCAGACGGTGCTGGGGCCGTTCAAGGTGACAGGCATTGCGCCAGCGCCCGGGATCTCCAGCGAAAGATGCGCGCCGGAGGGGAATTCATCTATGCCGCCGGGCGGATAGTTTGGCGCAGCGAAGACGACCATGGATCGTGCAGCGTCGCCAACGGTGATCGTCTGGCAGATCGCCGTCTGCGGCTGGTAGTCGGGGCGTGTTTCTTCGAGCACCGAGTAGACGCCAAGCGCCAGGTTCACGAAATCGGTCAGGCCGCGGTCGTCGGTCGTCTGTTCGGCCAGTGGGACGCCCTGACACGTCTCGCCACTGAAGAGGGTCATGCGCCAGTCGGGGATCGGAAGCGGACCCTCCGCATCGAGCTTGATGACGATGATCGAGTAGAACGGATGCCTGGTTGGCGTGGGCGTGGGGGTGGCGGTCGGCGTGGGCGTCGGGGTCGGCGTCCGCGTTCGCCTGGGGGTAGCAGTGGGTGTGAGGGTTGGCGTGGGGGTAGGGGTCGCAATGATCTCGCCGCACTGATAGTAGTCTTCCGTCTCGCCGAACTCGTAGCCGTTGGCCGAGCCGCTGCCGTCGGCCGCGGCGGCCGGATGGCTGCTCAAGGTGATGCGCCACCACAGACAGATGTTTGGGGCCGGGTTGTAGGGGAGGAAGGCCGGCGTGTTGAAGGTGTAGACGCCCGGCCCCGGCAGCGTGACGTTTTGATTCTTCACGGCCCATTCGGGCGCGGCCACCCCCGCACACGGCAAAACCGCGCCCCAATCGCCGCTGCGATCCCAGTCGAACCAGAGGTTCACATAGGCCACGCTGGGCGGCGCGCCGGGCATCACAGTAATGGTATACGTGAGGATGGTGGGGGCGCAGTGCGGGAGCAGAGCGGCCGTCACCCCGTCGTCAGCGCGATCCAGGTTGGGTATGTCGCCTGGCGGTTGCAGATTGTTGACGATGTCCGCGTCGAAGCCGATATCTGCCTCCTTTTCCGCGGTGATGGACGGCCCCAGGAAGTAAATCAGCGAATGGTTGCGGTGCCGCGGCCCGTAGGGCGGTGAACCGGCTGTGAAGACCGTCGGGAAACGCGCCACGATGCCGGGCGGACCGCCAGCCGGATAGGCCGCCATGCTCACGCCGTAGCTGTTGCTGCTGTCCGGCGCGTCGCCCAGGTCGGGACGCGCTGACACCGCATAGGCTTGCACCGAGACGGGCAAGAAGATACGATTGTCGGGCGCGTTCGTGACTGCAGCCTGCAGTGGCGCGCTCGTGACTATGTCAGCCTTTGCGCTGGATGCCAGCCCGAGGCCAACCAGGACCAGGATCAGAACGGCGCATCCAGCGCCCCATACCACGTAGAAATGCAACGTTCGGTTCATCGTGATTCTCTCCTTTTCAACCACTTCAACCACAACATCTATTGCGCCGCCAGGCGAGCGAACACAAAGGGGTAGGCCAGGTCATCAGGCCCCACGTAATCGGTCAGCTGGTAGCATTCGCTCACCCCGCGCCGCTTGCCTTGCTCGCCGCCAGCCGCCGTTCGCTCACCTGGCTGACCTGCTCGAAGCCCGCCTCGGTCAGCCAGGCGCGATAGCGCTCGAAGCTGTGCGTCGCGCCGCCGCCGTTGACCCACAGCAGCAGCGACGTGATCTGAGTCCACTCGGACTCCCAGATTGCCGGGCCAGTCCAGGCCAGGATCAGGTCGCCAGCGTAGGCCGGTCGGTCACGCGCCAGGAAGGCCGCCGCGCTGGGCGTGAGCGCGTAGCGGCCTTGCTCCTGGGTCAGCACTTTGACGCCAACCAGCACATCCAGCAGCTGTGTGATGCCCGCCTCGCTGCACTGGCAGGCGCGGGCGACGGTCGCCGCGTCCGTCGGGCCATGCGCCAGCGACGTGAAGAGGTCCAGTTGCAGCGCCAGGCGCACAATCTGCGGCCGGAAAACGCCAGTGTACAGATCGTAGATCAAGCCGGGATCGAGTTCAGCGTTCATGCTGAATACCCCTCGTGTAGACCGGCAGGTAGGTGTTCTGCCAGGTCAGGCTGCCTGCGGGGATGCAGGGCGCGTCGGCAAAGGCCATGATCTGCCAGGTTTGCGGTTGATCGAAGAACTGATTGCTCGGCCAGCCGTAGTCGTCGCCGGGCTGCTGCACCCAATGGTGATAGACGGCCAGGCCAAAGGGACTGCCGCAGGTCCCGCCGGTCAGATCGAGCGGAATGGCATACTCCGCCACATCCGCGTTGCCCCAGGCGGTTGCGGCCGTCCAACCCGACAGGGCAACCGGTATGTAACCATTCGGCGCGCCTGTGCCCTGAAAACTGCCCAGGGCGCCGCTCTTGATCACCGCGGTCAGCGAGATGTCATCGGCCTCGGCAAAGACCTCACGGCGGTTGTTGGTGTCCAGATAAACGCTGGCAAAGCGTTCTGCGGCCTGGCCCGCCGCGGCCACCAGGCAGATGTAGAGATGGGTCGCATCATGCTTCAGGTACACGTGACCGACGATCTGAAACGCGTCAGGAAAGTCGAAGAAGGACGCATCCGCGTACTCGCCCTGGGGATCGCACGATCCATCCACGGTTGCCGGAATCTGCAGGCGCGGAACGATGACTGGGGGCATGGTCTGGCCGGTAGCTTCCACCAGGCGCTCCGGGCTGAACGCGCTGGCAAGGCGCCGATCGCCCTGCCAGATCGAGCGCAACCGCCACAAACCGGTCTTCGTCGCCGGGTAGGAGTCATGGTAGTTGCCCATGCTGTCGGTTGTCACCAGGCGGGTAATCGCGATGTTGCTTGGATCCGTGTAGTCAATGGCGATCATCACCGGATGGCCGGGTTCCGGGCTGAGCTGGCCGGTCGCAACCAGGTAGCCGGCGCCGTTCAGCATGGCATCCAGGTTCAGTTCGGTGCGAATTACCGTCTGCGCGGCGAGCACCACACCCGCGACCACGCTCGTCGTGTGGTGCGTGTTGCCGCCGGGCCAGCCGGGCGGCACGCCGGGGTTTTCCAGCGTGGTTTCAGTGCGAGCATCTACCTTGAGGAGATAGGTGACGCCAACCGGCTCCCCGTCGGGCACGACGATCTTGATCGGCGCCATGCGCACCTCGTCCGGGTTCAGGGTCAGTGAAGGCAGGTTGTTTGCCACGATCCAGTTCCAGCTTGGCGGCAGCTCGGAAATCGTATTGAGGAAGAAGGTGCGCGGTCCGTACGGCGGCATGTTTTCGGTGTATGGATTGCGTAGGAAGAACTCGCGCTGCAGCGGCTCGTAGTGCGCGTACGCCACATCGCGCACAACCTCGAAGTTGTCGAAGTTTTCCTGCTCGCCTTCGCCGTCCTGGTTGCCGGTGACAATTTCACCGGCCACGGTGTCAATCAGCACCTGGACGCAGCTATGAAAGTTGAAGCGGCCAAGCGCCGCGCCATCTACGGGCGGTCGCCAAACCACGTAAACGTCGGCGGTTGCGCCCGGCGCCAGCGACGCCAGGGCGGGGAACTCGGTTGCGGTGGCGGTTCCGACGGGCGTCCAACCGGCCGCGCCGCGGATGCCCACGCCCAGTGGTGAGGTGACGCGGAAGTTGACACGGATGTTGTTGGCCGGCGCGTCGCCGCCGTTACGCACCCGTGCATAGATGCGGTTGTCGTGGTTGGCGCAGGGATCGTCGCCGTTGCCGATCACCGTGCCATCGGGCCGGCGACCGTAGCGCAGACCGGCCGGGCCGACCGTGGCCTCGTAGCCGTTGCACCCACTGTCCACCCAGATGTCGCTCGTCTCCCAGGTGTTCATGGGCGGCGACAGCCAGGGAATCATGAAGACATCGGGTCGGCCAGGCGGTACGCTGCGGTTGACCGTGACCACGAAGCCGTTGCCGGATTCAGCCACGACGCGAATCTGAATGGCGTTGGTCGCGTCGGTGAAGTTGTCGCCCACGTGCCACAAGGGGAAGGGCCAGCAGCGGTTGGAAACCTGGCCGGCGCGTGTCGGGCTGGCGCCACCCGGCAGCAGGCAAAGGCCAGGGTCAACGCCAGCATTGGTGCAGGGGCCGGGGAAGAGGTTGCCGCAGGGGGTGATGGGGGTGACGGGCGGGTCAGCGCTTTCGTCCACGCGCAGGATGTGGATTCCTTCATCATAGATGCCTGGCCCGGCGCCCACCGCGTCCGCGTTGAGGCGACGCTTGGCCTGCACGACGTAGTAGAGCACCGGACTGATCGGAATTTTGATGCCTTGGGCGGCCGTGGAGGTGGAGGAGAGCTGGGAAATCGGCGCCAGCACGATGGTCGTACCGGACGAGCCGGCCGGCGGCGCGGGCACCGTGACCACTTTGGAGGTGGGCAGCCAGCCGGGAAAAACCAGCTTAGCGGTGTTCATCACCGGCGCGCCGGAGAGACCGTAGACGCTCTCGGAGCACGGGTAACAGCTATCCATCAGGTCGTAGCCGCTGGAGTAGCCGGAAGGATGCCCGTTCCAACGGCCGCCAAGCACCGTGCCGTCAATGATTTGCAGTTGGTGGCCGATCTCATGCGCCCAGGCATTCCACGCCACGCCTGAAGGGCCGGGATTGCTCAGGCCGGCGGGCAGGGGGCACTCGAAATCGTAGGACTGCTGGAAGCTGCCGCTGACGCCGGGGCGGGCGATGTTGACCGTGCCGTAGGTAACGTCGCCGCCACAGGTGGGAAAGAGAAAGATGATGCCGTTGACGCCAGTGAAGCTGAAGCCTGCAGCCGCGGCCGCCTGGGCTGCGTCGGCCTGCAGCGGCGGTGGGCAGGGTACGCGCGGTTCACTGCCTTCGGGCTGACAGGCATCGAAGTAGTAGCCGCGCGTCTGCGCCAAGCTGACCTGAGTGGCGCGCACCCGCATGTCGAGTTGAGAGTTGGACATCTTCTCGAAGTAGGTTTCAATCTCACCGCCGGCCGCGGTGAGCTGCGCCAATGTGTAGTTGGGACTGCCTGGCGCATCGCTGAAGAACACGCGCAGGATTACCAGGTCGTAGGCGCCCATGCGCGCGCCGGCCGGTTGGCCGCCGGATAGCACGAGAATGATGAGAAAGAAGAGGCACAGCGCCGCCGCACGCGCCGCCCATCGGAGGGATACAATCCGCCGTATCGTCGTTCCACTGGTCTTCATGGTTTCACCTCGCTGCCACACCAAGAGCCGACGGGGGCCATCGTTCACTTGATATGGTTGACGTAGGAAAAACCAAACTGTTGCATCTGCCGCCGCCCGCTAGAGCATGGTCAGCAGCATCACCACGGTCGTTTCGGCAAAGATGCTGTGCGGCAGGCCGGGCTGCATGTAAGCCCAAGCGCCCGGATCGGCCGTCGTGGCGTGGCTGCCCAGGGTCAGGCGGGCGTGGCCCTGCAAAAAATGCAGGATGGCGGGCCGGGCGGCCGTGTGCTCGGACAGTTCCTGGCCGGCGGCAAAGCCGAAGAGGATGGCCTTGATGCGGCCGTCGCTGTAGAAGGTGCGGCTGACAATGCTGTCGGCCGGAATCTCCGGCAGTTGAGTCAGCAGATTATCAACGAGCATGAAGGGGGCGTCTGTGTTGGTGGACATGAGCGGTGGTGTTCTCCTCGTGTTTTCAGCTTTTCGCGGCGTCTTTTCTTCTGATCTGGATGATCTTCTCGACTTCGGCATAAACTACACCCTGGGCATCCACGAGCGATACCCGATAGGTCCGGTCAATTCTTGATTCGGACTCGAGCAGGCGCTTGATCTCGGTCAGCTCATCATCCTCTACGCGGAAAGTGCCGAAAAGCGTCGTGCGGCCGGGCTTGAGAAAGCGAATCTGGGCCGATTTGTCCCACACGATGTAGGCGGGGCCGAGGAGTCGGATGAGCATGAGCATGTACATGGGGTCTACGGCGCCGTAGAGGCTGCCGCCGTAGATAGTGCCAACGTAGTTGCGGGTGAACAGGTTGAGGGGCAGTCGCACCCGTATTTCTTTCCAGTCGGGCGCGATATGCATTACTCGCGCGCCGGTGCCGCGATAGCACGGCCAGAAGTTCATGATCCAACGGTAAAGGCGAGAATCGTATCTGTCCATCTAAAGATCCCTCCCAGATCGGCCAGACTTGCCAACTTGGTTCATACGCTGCTGCGGGGTTCCAGGGCTAGATTCTGCCAACCGGCCAGCGCCAGGTCTGTTAGCTTGCTTTCTGTGATCGGGCGACGCTGCAAGATCTTGTGAATCGCAGCGTCGCCGCGGTCAACCTCCGTGGGGCGTGTTCCCAGGGCAAAAACATCCGGTGATCTGTGATTGCCGCCCATCGCGCCTTGTGGTACAATGAGTCCTTGTACTTTGCTGCCTGCATAAGGAGGTTGATCGTGCCACTTTTTGGACGCGATCGGGGACGTAAGAAGTCAACGAATGAACAGAATACGATCATCGAACCGGCTGCCGCCCCACAGATGAACGGATTCGAGGACGAAGGTCAAATTCCAAGCGATCTGCCCATTTTGCCTTTGCGCGGGGTCGTGGTCTACCCCATGATGTGGCTGCCGCTGACGGTGGGGCAAGAGCGTTCGATTCGCCTGATCGAATCGGCGGCGGATGACAGCCGCGTCATTGGCCTGGTGACCAGTCGCAATTCCGATACGGATGAACCGACGTCCGCCGACCTGTATGAAGTGGGCACGGCCGCGGTGGTGCATCGGCTTCTGCGCGCGCCGGATGGCACCATCCGCTTGATCGTGCAGGGCCTGGAACGCATTCGCGTGCGCCGCTACATCCAGCAGGAGCCTTTCCTGCGGGCGCAGGTGATGGCAGAGGTAGATCCTGAAGAGAACTCTGTGGAGGTGGAGGCGCTGTCGCGCAACGCCCAGGAGACGTTTCGCCGTCTGATTCAGTTGGTGCCGCATCTGCCGGACGAACTGGAAATGGCGGCCATGAACGTCGAGGATGCCCGCCAACTCGTCTACCTGATCGCTTCCAGCCTACGGTTGGAACTGGCCGATGCGCAGGAGATCCTGGAGATCAACGGCGTGCGCGACAAGCTGGTCAAGCTCAATGCGCTACTCTCCAAAGAGTTGGAAGTCCTGGAGTTGGGGCGCAAGATTCAATCCGAAGCTCAGAACGAAATGGAAAAGATGCAGCGCGAATTCTATCTGCGCGAGCAGCTCAAGGCCATTCAGAAGGAGCTGGGAGAAGAAGATGAGCAGGCGGCGGAGATCAAGGACCTGGACGAACGCATCACCCAGGCCAACATGCCGGCGGAGGCGCTGAAAGAAGCCAAACGGGAATTGGACCGTTTGCGCAAGATGCCGCCGCAGGCCGCCGAGTATGGCGTCATCAAGACCTACCTGGATTGGATGGTCAGTCTACCCTGGCAGACGGTGACGGCGGACAATCTCGATATTGCGCATGCCCGCCAGGTGCTGGACGAAGATCACTACGACCTGAAGGAAATCAAGGAGCGCATCCTGGAATTCCTGGCGGTGCGCAAACTGCGCGTGGAGCGCCAGGGGCAGTTTACCGTCGAAGACGAACACCCTGACCTGATCCGTCAGCAGCGCGAAGGGGTTATTCTGTGCTTTGTGGGTCCACCCGGCGTGGGCAAGACGAGCCTGGGCCTTTCCATTGCACGAGCACTGCAGCGCAAGTTCGTGCGCCTGGCGCTGGGCGGCATTCATGATGAGGCGGAGATACGCGGTTTCCGCCGCACCTACATCGGCTCCATGCCAGGGCGCATTGTGCAGATGCTGCGCCGAGTGGAGAGTCGTAACCCGGTCTTCATGCTCGATGAGGTGGACAAGCTCGGTCGTGATTTCCGTGGCGACCCCTCCTCAGCGCTGTTGGAGGTGCTCGACCCAGAACAGAACCGGGAATTCCGCGATCATTACCTCGACGTGCCGTTCGATCTATCGCAGGTCATTTTCATCACCACGGCCAACTGGCTGGAGACCATTCCGGAGCCGCTGCTCGACCGCATGGAGATTCTCCAACTCTCCGGCTACACCGAACTTGAAAAGGTGAAGATCGCCCAGGGCTATTTGATTCCACGCCAACTGCGCGAGAACAGCCTGCACGCCAACGAGGTGGTCTTCGAAGAGGCGGCGCTGCATCGGATAATTGCCGAGTACACGCGCGAGGCAGGCGTACGCGCGCTGGAACGTCAAATCGGCAAGATCTGTCGCAAAACCGCCACGCGCGCTGCAGAGCGCGGGACGAACGGCAGCGAACCCCCGCCAACCTTGACGATCACGGTGGAGAACCTGGTTGAGTTCCTGGGGAAGGCCAAGTTCTATAATGAAGTAGCCGAACGCACCGAGCGGCCCGGCGTGGCGACGGGCCTGGCCGTCACGGCGGTAGGAGGCGACATTCTCTTCATCGAAGCCACGCGCATGGCGGGCAACAAGGGCTTCATTGTTACCGGTCAGTTGGGCGAAGTGATGAAGGAATCGGCGCAGGCGGCGCTGAGCTTCGTCCGTTCCATGAGCCGCAACCTGGGGATTGACGAAGAGTTCTTCAACAGGAGCGACATTCATCTGCACATTCCGGCCGGCGCGGTGCCCAAGGACGGGCCTTCGGCCGGCGTTACCATGGCTACGGCCCTGGCGTCGCTGTTGACCGGCCGCCTGGTGCGCTCCAACGTCGCCATGACCGGCGAGATCACGCTGCGCGGGCAGGTTCTGCCCATTGGCGGCCTGAAGGAAAAGGTGCTGGCCGCATCACGGGCCGGACTGGATACCGTCATCATGCCAAAGCGCAACGAGCCTGATCTGGACGATCTGCCAGACGAAGTGCGTCAGAAGATTCGTTTCGTGATGGTGGAATCGGTGGCCGACGTCTTTGCGGCCGCGCTGGAGCAGCCTGCGTCCTCTGACGCCGGTGTAGATCAGGCGCCCATCGCGATCAGTCAACCTTGAGAAGGGAGGTGTGGGGTTTGCCAGGCGAAATGCCCCGCGTCGTGCGGGGCAAGGAGCCTGCAAACAGGAGCAATCCTGTGTTTGCGCATCTTTAGCACGTATTTTGGGAACAACGCCAACAACATCAACGTCAAAATGTGTGCATAATAGTAGCTGAATTTGGACTCACGCCGCCGGGCGTTGCCCGTCGCGCTGAGCTATTTGAAGAAGTGGCCTTCCGCCCGCTTGAGGGTACCTGCCACAGATTTGCAGGGTGCTCACAGCCCGTGGACAGAGATTGATTTGCAACCGCCGGTTGACTCTGACTGCTGACATCGAACATCCTCGTTTATTTAACCTGTTACTACGTAAACCAAGTGTACCAGGCCGACAGAAGCCCTTCTTCAGCAAAACATTTTTTACGTTAGAACCTGAATGGAACCTGAATGGAACCTGGATGGAACCTGGATGGAA
>JAYRVL010000169.1:0-17338 GCA_041918575.1 Anaerolineae bacterium
CAGGAGCAGCGCGATCAGGACAAGGCCAGGCAGCGCCTGGCCCCACAACCGAGACTTGAACTGACGCTTGAACTGACGATGATACATCATGAAAATCCTCCTGCAATGTGGACGATCGGGCGGTGCGTTCTGGCCGTGGGGTGGGCAGCCGCAAAACAATGAGCGCAGCGCAGCATCAGGCGCGCCGCTGTAACAACAACGAGGTGATGACCAACCCCACCGACGCCGCCAGCATCAGCGCGGACAGGGCGTTGATTTCTGGCGTGACGCCCGTTTTGATCATGCCGTACACCTGGATGGGGAGCGTGGTGACGCCGGGGCCGGTGGTGAAGAAAGTGATGACGAAATCGTCCAGCGACAGGGTGAACGAGAGCAGCGCGCCGCTGACGATGCCGGGCATGATGAGCGGCAGCGTGATCCGGCGAAAGGTCTGCCATTCATTGGCGTACAGATCCTGCGCGGCCTCCTCCAGGGTGCGATCGAGTCCGGCCACGCGTGCGCGCACCACCACCGCCACGTAGGACATGCAAAAGGCCACATGGGCGATGATGACGGTACCCAGCCCCAATCGAACATGGGTGAGGATGAAGAAGAGCAGCAGCATGACCGCCATGGCGATTTCGGGAATGATGATGGGCAGGTAGAGCAGCGCATCGAACGAGAGCTTGCCCCAGAAGTCGTAGCGCTCCAACGCCAGCGCGGCCAGGGCGCCGATGACGGTGGCGATGAGGGTCGAGACCAGGGCAACGACCAGGCTGTTGCGCAGCGCCAGCCCGATGGCGCGATCGCTGAAGAGCGCCTGGTACCAGCGCAGGGAAAATCCTTCCCAGGACGAGGCGTAGCGCGACGCGTTGAAGGAAAAAAGGATCAGGATCACGATCGGCGCGTACATGAACAGATACATCAGCCAGGCGTTGAGCTGCAAGATCGGCCCGGCCAGGCGACCGAGCCTGTTGCCGCGACGGCTGAGCGTCATGCCCCTGGTGGTGGGTGCGGCGGTCATATCGGCGCTGTCCTGGTGGATGATCGAGTCACAGTGTGCGCCCTCCCTGGCGGAAATAGATGAGCGTGCCAACGAGCATGACGGCCATCAGCACAAACGAAACCGCGGAACCAAACGGCCAGTCACGCGCGGTCAGAAATTGCTGCTGAATCAGGTTGCCCAGCATGACGGTGCGCGCGCCGCCCAGGATGTCGGGGGTGACGAACGCGCCCAGGCAGGGGATGAAGACCAGGATGGAGCCGGCCAGGATGCCGGGCATGGTCAGGGGCAAAGTGACGCGACGAAAGGCCTGAAAATCATTGGCATAGAGATCATGCGCGGCCTGAACCAGGCTGAAATCGAGGCGTTCGACGGCCGCGTAGATGGGCAGAACCATTTCGGGCAGATAGGAATAGACCAGGCCAATAAGAACGGCGAACTCGGTAAAGAGCATGGGAACGGGCCGGTTGATCAGCCCCAGGCCCATGAGCAACGTGTTGATTGGCCCCTCGTTGCTCAAGATGACGCGCCAGGCGTAGGTCCGCACCAGGATGTTGGTCCAGACGGGAAAAACCAGCAGACGGAGCAGACGACCGCGGCGCCGCGGCCCGCAGCGGGCAATGAAATAGCCGAGCGGGTACCCCACGGCCAGGCAGAGCACGGTGGTCAAGGCGGCAACCCGCAGCGAACGGGCAAAAATGCGCAGGTAGAGGGAGTCGAAGACGCGTTCGTAGTTGCCCAGGTTGAAATGCCAGATGACCTGACCATAGGCGCCGCGCGTGAGGAAACTGTAGACAAAGACGATGACGAGAGGCGCGGCAAAAAAGAGGAGCAGCCAGAGCAAGGCCGGCGCAGTCAAACCGAGCACTTGCAGTGAGCGACTCTGGCGTAGACGCTGCGTCAGGTCATTCATGGTCAATCAATCCTTCAGAGCCAATGCATTTTCGGGGCGCCAGCTCATGAAAGCGCTGTCGCCGGGCGCGTAGTAGGCCTGGGCATCCAGGGTCGAGATGGTGTTCTGCTCCCACACATCCAGGCGCCGTCCACCCGCGTCGCGCACGATGATGCGCGTGTCCGAGCCGACGTAGGCAATCATCTCCACGGTGACCGGAAAAACATTGATCGTGCGATCCGGTTGGCGGTCATCGAGGCGAATCTTCTCCGGGCGAATGGAAATGCTGACCGCGTCGCCCACCTGCAGGCCAGGGCCAGCCTGTCCCACCACGCTGCCGTACCCTTCGGTGGTCATCGTACAAAAATCACCGTCGAGTGCGGCGACCGCGCCGGTCAGGAAATTGGTTTCGCCGATGAAATCGGCCACGAAGCGGCAGTTTGGCCGTTCATAAATTTCTAACGGCGTCCCGACTTGCAGCACCTTGCCCAGGTTCATCACGGCGATGCGGTTGGACATGGTCAACGCTTCTTCCTGGTCATGGGTGACAAAAATGAAGGTGATGCCCACTCGCTGCTGCAGGGCTTTCAGTTCGAGCTGCATCTCCTTGCGCAGCTTTTGATCGAGCGCGCCGAGCGGCTCGTCGAGCAGCAGGACTTCAGGTTCGTTGACCAGGGCGCGCGCCAGGGCCACCCGCTGTTGTTGGCCGCCGGAGAGCTGCTTGGGGCGCCGCGTTTCCATGCCCGGCAGGCGCACCAGGTCGAGCACGGCGCGCACATGGCGTTCGATCTCAGGCCGCGGCAAGCGGCGCATCTCCAGGCCAAAGGCGATGTTTTGCGCGACGGTCATATGCGGAAAAAGGGCGTAGTTCTGAAACACGGTGTTGACGGGGCGCTCGAAGGGCGGGCGCTGGCCCATCTCCTGGCCATGGATGAAAATTTCGCCGTGCGTGGGCCGATCAAGCCCGGCGATCATGCGCAGGGTTGTCGTTTTACCGCAGCCGCTAGGCCCCAACAACGAGAAGAACTCGCCATCCAGGATCTGCATGGATACGTCATCAACGGCAACGACCTCGTTGCTCTTGCTGGTAGGACTCATGAAGCGCCGGGTGATGTGGCGCAATTCGACGGCGACTTCGATCATTCCCTCCTCGGCAGGCATGAACGTTGGCTGTCGGCACGCCGGGTTCTGCCAGGCGGGGCAGCAGACCGGCGGCGTGCTCTGGGGCGGTGCAAGTATACTACACCTTGAATCAGATGTAAAACCATCCTATTTGCCATAACCATTTGCCACAACCGCAGGGCAATGGTATAATCGCCCGCCGTACAGGCAATTTGGGAGGTCAAATACTTTTCGTGAAGACATATCTATACATCATTCAGATCATTCTTTCGATTGCGGTGATGGCGCTGGTGCTGCTGCAGGCGAAGGGCAGCGGCTTGAGCGGCGTGTTTGGCGGCGATGGCGGCGTCTACAAGACGCGCCGCGGCATCGAACGCACCCTCTTCAACGTAACCATCGGCGTCTCCATCGCCTTCTTTACCATCTCCGTGATCTCAGTGCTGGTTAACCGCTAAAGCATCTTGTGGGAAAATACGTTCGCTGGCAGGCAGCGGTAGCGCTGATCGGTATTCTGCTGCTGGGCGCCTTGCTTTCATACACCGCCTATACCTTCCCGACAAAAGTCATTCCGGCGCGGGGAGGTACGTACAGCGAAGGAGTCGCGGGCAATCCGCAGTATCTCAACCCGCTGTTGAGTCATTACAACGATATGGATCGCGATCTGGTCGCCCTGCTGTTCAACGGATTGACGACGTTGGACGAGCGGGGCGTTGTTGTGCCTGATCTGGCCGAGCGCTGGGAGGTCAGCGGCGACAATCTGTCGTACACCTTCTTCTTGCGCTCGAATGTACGCTGGAGCGACGGCGCTCCTTTCGACGCGAACGATGTGGTCTTTACCATCTCGGTGATGCAAAGCGACGACTACCAATGGGCGCCCTGGCTGTCGGCCCTCTGGAAATCGGTCGCAGTTACCAAAGTAGACGAGTTTACCGTCACGTTCACCCTCAGCCAGCCCTTTGCGCCCTTTCTTGACTATACCACCATCGGCCTGCTGCCGTCACACCTGTGGGCGCGCTATCCCGTGGCTGAACTCACCAGCGCCCAACTCAACACCCGCCCGGTCGGGACGGGCCCCTGGCAGTTGACCCAGATTGACGCAGACCATGTACGCCTGGAACCAAACCCTTTCTTCGATGGCCCCATCCCCTATCTGAGCGGCATCGAGTTCCATTTCTATCCCGACACGCGACGCGTGCTTTCGGCCTTCAGCCGCCATGAGATCAACGCCATTGCGCACCTGTATCCTGACGATGTCAAGACGGTCCTCAAAGAGCCGGAGTTGAACCTCTTCTCATCCGCGCTGCCCGGCTACGCTCTGATCTATCTCAATCTCGGCAGCAGCAATGTGCCCTTTTTCGGAGACAAGGCAGTGCGCCAGGCGCTGCGGGCAGGCTTGAACCGCCAACAGATCATTGACGAAGGACTGCAGGGCCAGGGCTTGATTGCCAACGGCCCCATCGTGCCGGGCAACTGGGCGTATGACGCCAACGTGACTCAAACGCCCTACGACCCAGCAGCCGCGGCCAGGCTGTTTGCCAGCGCAGGCTGGGCAGATAGCGACAGCGACGGTATCCTTGACAAGGACGGTAAGCCGCTGCGCTTTGTCTTTCTCACCACCGATGCACCCGACCAGGTGGCCGTGGGCCGCCTGATCGCCCAACAGTGGCGCGAGATTGGCGTGGGGGTGGAAATCCAAACCACCAGTTTTGCCGGACTGGCAGCCGATTACTTGAGCGCCCACACCTATGACGCGGCGCTCGTCACCTGGGAACTGAGCGGCGATCCTGACCCGTACCCGTTGTGGCACTCCACCGAGATCGAAACCGGACAAAACTACGCGCGCTGGAACAACCGCCAGGCCGATGAAGCGATCGAGGCTGCCCGACGCACCAACGATCAAACCCAACGCATCGAGTTGTACCGGCAGTTTCAGGCCATTTTCAGCGAGGAAGCGCCGGCGCTGCTTCTCTATCATCCGGTGTACACCTTTGGCGTGGAGAGCAAGGTGCGCGACGTCACCATTGGCAAGCTGAACCGCGCCGCCGACCGCTTTCGCACAGTCAGTGAATGGTACGTGGTCACGCAGCGCGTCAGCGCGGGCCAGGCCATCCGGCTTGACAAATCGCGGCCCTAATGGTAACATGCAGCCGTTCGATTGCCGAAGTGGCGGAATTGGCAGACGCGCTACGTTCAGGGCGTAGTGGGCATTAGCCCGTGTGGGTTCAAGTCCCTCCTTCGGCACTCAGCAGACAAACAAATTTGGGGGTTGTGTGGATGATCTGCACGACCCCCAAACTGTTTTCGGACCCTACGGGAGGAACCGTTGGACAGATCGCACCCCTGGTTGCGCGCGACGCGAAGCCAACTTATCATCGTGGCCGTTGTCGTCCTGATCGGCGCCTTTAGCGCCGGCTATATCAGCCGCCGTTGGCAACTGCAGGCCGTGCAAACGGACATGCATCAGTGGCAGGCCACCGTAGCCGCTGAAACCACCCGCTCACAGCGCCTGCAGGCAGAACTGCTCACCGTCCAAAGCGCGGCCTATTTGGAAGAACAGGCGCGCGGCTCGCTCGACATGATGCGCCCCGGCGACATCCCGGTGGCGCCCGTGGCAGCGCCGACGCCAACCACCGCATCCGCCACCCCTACCCCGCCGCCTACAGAACAGCCCCTGCTGCAGCGCCTGCTGGATGCCCTGCTTGGTCGCTAGTCGAACAAATTTGGACTGGTTCGTGTGGATTTGACCGCACCCTCTTTCGGTGGTACAATCTTGCGTGTTGAAAGCGATGCGGGGTGGAGCAGTGGCAGCTCGTTGGGCTCATAACCCAAAGGCCGCAGGTTCGAATCCTGCCCCCGCTACCTAATTTGTAAGATCTGATGAGAATAGCGATGCCAACGAGGGAGGAGAGCGGACAACTCTCCTCCTTTATGCGTAGAAAGTCCATAAAGCCACGGTGACGTAGCTCAGTCGGTAGAGCAAGGAGCTCATAATTCCTGGGTCCCCAGTTCAAGTCTGGGCGTCACCACCTTCGACGTTGAATTCCTGGCCTCCGGCCAGGAATTTCACTTTTCCGGGGATGATCAACGGTCATGACCACGTTAGCGGATCTTCTACGGCTGGCCCTACCGCAGGGAACCCACCTTCTTACCGGTCAGGAGCATTTGCAGCGTGCAGTCTCCTGGGCCATCTCGCTGCGCCCCAGTCCGCCAGCGTTTCCACACCTCAACGGCGGCGAACTGATCCTGATTGATCTCGCCGACCTGACTGTGCTCGACCCCTCCCTCTCCCTGGCGCGTGTCATCAGCGACCTGGTGGCTGTGCGAGTGGCTGCGGTTGCTGTGCAGGGAACGGTCGAAGAGGAGGCCGTGCGCATGGCCAGCCAATTGGGCGCCCCTCTGTTCGTACTGCCCGCCGGCGGCCGGCCAACCGATGTCGAGCGGGAGGTCATTCGGGTCATCGTCAATCGCCAGGCGCAGTTGGAACGCTTCGCCAGCCAGGTCACCCATGAACTGACCAATCTGCTCATCAGCGGCGCATCACTCGACCAGGTGGCGCAAACCCTGGCGCGCCATGCCAACTGCGCCATCACCGTTCACGGCCTGTTGGGAGACCTGCTGGCCGCGGCCGCGCCCGGCGGCCGCATGCTCACGGAAGGACTGCTGGCCGATCTGCACACCGAAACGGCGCGCCTGCTGCAGGAACAAACGGATGAAGGCCCGCTTCTGCTGGCGCTCCCCAACCAACGCGGCAGCCGCTGGGTCGCCATCATCACCAGCAACCAGCAGCGTTACGGCGCGCTGTCTGCCATCGCCCCGGACAGCGACTTGGACGATGTGACCAGGCTGGTGATAGAACGGGGCGCGCTGACCTGCGCGCTCGAATTGGGCCGGCGTCAAACCATCAGCGCCAGTGAGTTGAGCAAACGACGGCAGTTCATCAAAGACCTGCTGGCAGCGCCGGAGCCTGGCGCAATCAGCCTGGCGCAGCGTGGGCTGCAATGGAGTTTCGAGCTCGACCGGCGCCAGGTATGTTTCTCCATCGGGTCGGACCAACCGATTCCACTTCCCTTGCTGCACCGCTGCGCGCAACTGATCGAGGAAGAGCTGCGCCAGCGTCGCGTCGCGAACCTGGTGGCGCCCGATGAGGAAACCGGCGATATTCTCGTGCTGTGTGGGTTGGGGTCGGGCAAACCCGCACGTCGCGGCCGGCGCCTGGCCAAGTCGTTGCACGATCGCCTGACCGCGCAGTTGCCCACCGTGCCCTTACGCGTTGGTGTTGGGCGTTCGGCCGATGGCGCGGTTGGGTTGATTCAGTCCATCCAGGAGGCTGCGCAAGCGCTGCAGTTGAGCAAGCACATCCACGGCGCGGACCCCGTTAGCTACTACGGCGATATGGGGCTTTTCCGCCTTCTGCTGCCCTTGCAGGGCAGCGATGTCCTGCGCAAGTTTTATGATGAAACGCTCGGCGCGCTGACCGCATACGACGCCCGCCAGCAAACCAGCCTGGTGGAAACCCTGGCCGCCTATTTTGCCCACCACGGCAACCTCAGCCGCACAGCCGAAGCGCTCTTCCTGCATCGCAACACCCTTCTCTACCGCATGGAACGGATTGCCGCCATCATCGGACACGATCTGAACGACCCCGAAATGCGGCTGATGCTACAAGTCGCTTTCAAGGTGCAGCAACTGCTTTAGAACGCCGTCTTTGCAGCGCGTTCGATCCTACGCTACTACTTTTTGGCAATTGACCGACCACCCTCTTTCTGCTATACTTGCCTTACGGACGCCCAACCTGTATTGGCGTACCAGCGCCTTCCGAAGGACTGGTGGAGGAGGTCAACCCTAGCCACACCATTTTGCCTTTCCGTCCGATTCCGGTGCAGCGCCACGACCGATTCATGGTCATTTCGGCGCAGACCAGGCCGTGTCCGGCCACCAGAGATGCCCGGCCGGCGACCAGCTCAATCACATCACTGCTCCATGGTTGTCGCACCATCTACCGCAGCGCAGGCTGCAACACGCATTGTCTCACGTCACGTTGCCAGAAAAAATGTGCAAGGAGAGATTTGCAATGAGAAAGCTATCCGTCATCGTGGTGATAATCAGCCTCTCGCTGATCAGTCTGTTGGTAACCGCCGGCGCCGGCGCCGTGGCGCCGGCTGCGCCCGATCAACCCCTACAGATTTTGACTCGCGGCCCGGTTGGCGACGCGCCGCAGAAGGTGTGGACCGCCGAAGAGATGGAAAACGCCATTCCCTATCCCATGCCGGCAATCTCCATGCCGCTAAAGGACGGCGCGCCGTCCGCACCTGACGGTCCGGTGATGATGGCCCCAAGCAGCGCAGGCATGGCCGGCGCACCCACCGGCGCAGAGGCGGAGGCCCTGGCCGAGCTGGGCGCTGTTGCAACGGGCGGAGTATCGCCCACCGGTTACTCCTATCCGCCGCCCTACACCCGCTTTGGCGTGCCCTGGAACTATCAGATGTTCCCATTCCGCACCCTGGGCAAAGTCTTCTTCACCTCCGGCGGCTACAACTACGTCTGCTCCGGCTCGGTCGGTTACAACCGCATGGTCTGGACCGCCGGTCACTGCGTTTATGACAACGAATACCACACCTGGCATACCAACTGGGTCTTCGTGCCGGCCTATCGCAACGGCGCGGCCCCCTACGGACAGTGGACCCAGTACGACGCCGCGGTAATGGTGGCCTACTCGAACGGCGACAGCAACTCGATCGCCTATGACTACTCCACCGTCATCGTCAACGACCGCTATGGTCGCAGCATCGGCAGCACGGTCGGCTGGCTGGGCGTCATGACCAGCTCTGACCGCACCAAGCACTGGATGAACTTCGGCTACCCGGCCGCGTCGCCGTTCGCCGGGCAGTACCTGCATTTGAGCGCCGCATCGCACGCACGCGACGATGGCAACTTCTCGCCCAACCCGATCGGCGTTGGCACCGACATGACCGGCGGCTGCAGCGGTGGTCCCTGGATCTACAAGTTCGATCAGTACTCCGGCTCTTTCAACTATGTCAATGGCGTCAATTCGTACAAGTATGTCAGTCCCAACCAACCGTACCAGATCTACTCCTCGTACTTTGGCAGCAGCGCGTGGACGTTGTACGATTGGGGCAACGACTTCTAGCAGGCGGTGCGCCGTCGCAAGCAAAAGCGATTGAAATCGCGCCCGCTGGGCGCGACGGTCGGGCGTCCACCAGCATGGACGCCATGTCGGTCGGCGCAGGATGCCTGGGCAGGTACGCTGATCGTCCAAACAAAAGCGGAGCATCCGAAGATGCTCCGCTTTTCGATTCTTGGATTCTGACGTCTCCTGTCAATCGGTAAACCTGAACGACGCCAGCATGGCGTTACCATACATCCCCAGCGGCGTCAGCTTGTAGATGTAGTTGTCCCTGGCGACAAAGAAGAACTGATTGGGCGCCATCTCCTGCATCAACGTCACCTTCAAGCCAGTCACGCCGCTGATTGTCGTCGGCTCGAACGCGGCGCTGCTCTTGCCCGGCAGCGGCTGCGCCCGCACCCACGCTTCCAGCGACTGTGCATTACTGCCCCGATCGAACACTTCGATCAGGAACTGCGGCGCCTGCAGCGCGGCCGTGTCCGACTGCGCCAGCACTCGATCCTGGAACGCCACCCGACACACGGTGTTGACGCCCTGGCTGTTCATGGCCCCTTCCTGCGGCACATAATCGGCCGGGACGCCGTCCGGATAGCCAATTTCGAAGCGACACAGCGTACTGCGGTAGAATTGAAAATGCGACAGCAAATCTCCCGCGCTGCTGCTGGCCCCGGCATCGGGTGCGCCGCTCAGCCCGCCGCTGGAGCCAGCCTGGGCCTGGCCGCCGCTGACGTTCGCATTCCCCTGATCCGGCGCCGGGGTGCCCGATGCGGTAATCAAACCGCCGGGTTGATCGCCCGTCGCCGGCGTCGCCTGTTCGCCCACGGCGTTGACTCCCAACTCATTGCCAACCTGGTTGCCGGTAGCCGGATCACCCGCCATCTGCGGCGTGGTGCAGGCCGAGAGGGCCAGTAATGCCATCAGTGCGACCACCAGGGTCTTGAGATACCAATTTCGACCAGTCATTTCATGCCTCCTGCCTTCGCTCGAAACAAGAACTCCGCACCGGGCCTGATCCAGCGGGGCGCCCGGTTCGCCTTCCAGACGCAACCATAGTACAATTAGTTCCAACTGACACCAGCGGCGCAGCCTGCGTTCGACTCGCGGTCGAGCGAGCGATTGAAATCGCGCCTGATGGGCGCATACTGCCGGGCGCCCACCTGCGTGGGTGCAATACCGGTCGCGCAGGCCGACCTTGTGGCGGAAACGCCCTCTCGGCTCGAAGTCATTCGGCGGCCGTAGTCGGCGCCGGATGCCCGAGCAGCCCTGGCGTCTGTGCGTTGAGATCTCTTTCAGCAGTCAGCTATGCGATCATCGTTCCGAACGAAGCAGCAGATCATCCCCCTCACCCACGAGCAGGCCCGGCGCCGGTCGAATTCGATCGGGCCGCGCCTACAGTGGCTGCTGCCCGGCATTTTTCTGCTGCTCTGCCTGCACGGTCAGACCCTGGCCGCGCCCTGGCGTCCCTATCCGGTGGCATGTGATTCCACCGATCACTGCCCGCAAGAACCGTCGCCCGGCGCCGCCCGGCCGGCGCCAACCCCGCCCCTGGCCGCAGCGCCCCGGCGCCTGGCCGTTTTGCCCTTCCTCGGCGTCAAGTTCGACCTGCCAGAATCGCCCGCGCCCGCGCCTGGGCCGCTTCCCACGCCGCGCCCCGCCGGGCCGCAGCAGCGCTGGCTTCCCTACCTGCCCTGGCTTTACGTCAACAGCGCGTTCACGCCGGCCACGCACGGCCCGGTGATTGGCGCGGTCACCGCCAGTAGCGCGGCCGTGTTCGTGCGCACCTTTGGCATGGCCTCCGTGCAAGTGGGTATCGCCACCACCGCGGACGGGCAGGGCGATAGCCGCTGGACCGCGCCCGTCATCACCAGGCGTGAGAGCGATTTCACCGCCATGATCCCCCTCGCCGCCCTGCAAGCAGACACCACCTACTACATCACCATGCTGGTCAACGGGGTAGCGCAGACTGCGGGCGATCTGCCGCATTTTCGCACCTTTCCCAGCGCGGGCCGGCCGGTCAAAATCGTCTACCTGACCGACTTCGCCACCACCTGGAACACCGGCACCATCCTGCCCACCAACACCTTCGCCCATGCGGGCGAGGAAAACGCCGACCTGGTCGTGATTGGCGGCGATTTCGATCACCGCGAGCCGCATAGCCTGGAAGACAAGCGCCAGATGTTCAAAGACCTCTACAACGTCAACGACCCCAACATGGCAAGTTTCGTGACCGATGTCCTGTGGACTGCGCCGGTCGCGCACATGTGGGACGATCATGACTATGGGCGCAACGACGAAGACAAGGGCTACTTCGGGCGTGAACTATCGCAGCGCGTCATCCGTGAGTTCTTCCCGCTCTATCCAACCCCATCCAACTACGGCATTTGGCAGAAGATCAACCTGGGGCCGGTCGAAATTTTCCTCATAGATGCGCGCAGCCAGCGCGACAACGTGGATGACCCCGACGGCCCGGAGAAGTCCATGCTCGACGGCAACAACCTGGGCATCTACGGTCAGCGCTACTGGCTGGAGCAGGGGCTTTTGCAGTCAACGGCCACCTGGAAACTGCTGATGGTGCAGGTGCCGTTCAATCCGACCGTTCACAAGAGTGATTCCTGGCGCACCTATCAGTTCGAGCGCGACTGGCTGCTCGAGCTGGTGCAAAACGCCCGTATCAAGGGCGTGGTGTTCATCTCCGGCGACATGCATGCCGGCGGCATTGACAGCGGCGCGCACAGCGGACTGCCAGAAATGGTAGTGCCTGCGCCCAACTTCAAGCAATGCCTGAGCGTCTACGGCGCGGACCGCACCCTGTTCGGCAGCGGACTCTGGGACAAGGGCGCCTACTGGTATTCGAGCGAGTACCGGCCGTGCAACGGTTACGGCGTCATCACCGCCAGCGCCAATCCGCCGCAGCTCCGCCTGGAAGTCAAAGACAGCGAAGGCGGCGTGCGCATCAGCTACAACGTGCCCTGGCGCTGAGATTTGTGCAATCTGCCCAATTGGCCGCGCCGCTCCTCGGTTGGTTTGACGCTGGTTGAGCGCGACCAGGCGTTGTATACTCAGCGTTCGTGATATTTTGAGGAGGATTGCGTGCATGGCAAAGGATCAGGCCCAGGCTGAACGGGTGGCCGAAATCATAGCGACACAACGGGTGCGTTTCATCAACCTGCAATTCAGCGACATTGTGGGCATTGTCAAACAGGTCACCATCCCGGCGTCGCAGTGGACCGTGGCCGTAGATCACGGCATCTGGTTCGACGGTTCTTCGATCGAGGGTTTTGCCCGTGTGGCCGAGAGCGACATGTACCTGACGCCGGACTTGAGCACCTTTGCCGTCATCCCCTGGGAGAGCGATCATCTCGCCACGGCCCGCGTCATCTGCGATGTCCACATGCCCAACGGCGCGCCCTTCGGCGGAGACCCACGCTGCGTGCTCAAGCGCGCGCTGGCCGATGCAGCCGCGCTCGGTTACACCTACAACACAGGCCCGGAGCTGGAATTCTTCCTCTTCAAACTCCAACCCGATGGCGCCCCGGGCATCACCCCGCACGACAAGGCCGGCTACTTCGATGTGAGCACCGACCTGGCCCACAATGTGCGGCGTCAGATGGTGGAAGCGCTGGAGATGCTGGGCATCGAAGTGGAAGCGACGCATCACGAGGTGTCCGTCGGCCAGCACGAGGTTGATTTTCGCTACGATCACGCGCTGCGCACTGCGGACAACGTCATCACCTTGCGCACCACGTTGAAAGCCATTGCTCAGCGCAACGGCCTCTACTGCACCTTCATGCCCAAACCGATCACCGGCATCAACGGCTCCGGTATGCACACGCACCAGAGCCTGAGCGATGTCAAGACCGGCAAGAACCTCTTTGCCGCGCCCAGCAGCCAGTACGGCCTCTCGGAACTGGCCCTGCGCTTTATTGCCGGCCAGTTGGAGCACGCGGCCGGCATGTCTGCCATCATTGCACCGTTGGTCAATTCGTACAAGCGCCTGGCGCCCGGCTTCGAAGCGCCCACCTACATCACCTGGGCGCGCATCAACCGCTCGGCCCTGATTCGGGTGCCGCGCATCAACGCCGAGCGCACCGCCTCCACGCGCATCGAGCTGCGCTGTCCAGATCCGGCGGCCAATCCCTACCTGGCCTTTGCCGTCATGCTCACCGCAGGCCTGGATGGCATTCAGCGCAAACTGAAGCCGCCGGAGCCGGCCGAAGAAAATCTCTATCACATAGACATGGCGCGACGAAGCCTGCCCGCCATGCCGCGCTCGTTAGGCGAGGCCCTGGAACAACTGAAGCGCGACGAAGTCATCCAGGTCGCGCTGGGCGCGCATCTGTTCGAACGCTACATCGAAGCCAAAACCAGTGAATGGGAAGACTACCGCCGCACGGTCAGTCAGTGGGAAGTGGATCGTTATTTACCGATCTACTGAAGGACGCCCTCTCTTGTCAACATTGCTCCCTGGGTCATGTCGTGGTATGATAAAACCCTTACAAAAGAGCAATGAACTCCTCGATCCAAAGATCGTCGGCGACGATGCGTGGTAGAATAGGGCTGATTTTCTTGTGAAGGGATAACCCATGTTGGAACAGATTACGATTCAGGGCTTCAAGTCTCTGCATCATATCGAAGGGTTGAGCCTGCCGTGCTTGGCTGTTCTCTTTGGGCCGAATGCCGCCGGCAAGTCCAACTTCTTGGATGCTGTCCAGGCGCTCTCACGGATCAGCGCCAGCCGCACCCTTTCCGATGCCCTCCAGGATCCGATCCGCGGCTATTCCGTCGAGGCATTCACCTTTCCAGCCGGCGGATTGACTGAGCTGCTTACCCAAGCGTCGGCTGGTTTCAAGTTGGACGCGCTCTTGAAGATTGACAAGGAGCGTTTCCAGTATCGGATCGGCGTCCAAATCGAGCCGCGCTCCGGCAATATCGCTGTGACCGATGAGTACCTGGCTCAACTAACAAGCACCGGGCTGTCGAAAGGCAACGCGCTCATCGAGCAGGTCGAAAAGGAACTCAGGATTCGCCGCAAGAGCAAACCTGCGCATCCTCGCACGGAGCCGATCGGACTCAACCACTCTCTTCTCTCCGACCCACGATTGGGCGGCGTCGAGTATCGGGGCGTCGAGCGGTGTCGCAAAGAATTTTCCGGCTGGCGCACCTATTACCTTGACCCACGTGTTGCGATGCGTCGCGCCGTGCCGCCGGCCAACGTCGAAGACATCGGCGTCTTGGGAGAGAATATCGCGCCCTTCCTCTACCGGTTGAAAGAGGAGAAAGAGCATCAGAAGCATTTCCAGGCGGTTGTCCGCACGCTGCGCACGCTCATCCCGACTGTGGAAGGCGTTTCTGTTGATCTCGACACGCGTCGCGGCACCCTGGACATCGTCGTTCGCCAAAACGGGGTGGACTACTCTTCTCGCATCATCTCCGAGGGCACCCTGCGCGTGCTGGCGTTGTGCGCCATTGTCGTCAATCCCTGGGGTGGATCGCTGGTGGCCTTCGAGGAACCGGAGAACGGCGTGCATCCGCGCCGGCTGGAGCTCATCGCTGACCTGCTCACTTCACTCGTGCTCGATCAGGGGCGGCAATTGATCGTAACCACCCATTCGGCGCTGTTTTGCAGCGCCATGTTCAAGAAGGCACGGGAAAAACCCCAGGATATTGGCCTGTTTCGCGTGAGCCAGGGCCCAAGAGGCACCGATATCACCCGTTTCGATGTCACTGGGCCGCTTTTCCAGGATGAAGAAATTACGAACGCTCTGTCGGCCGGTGGCGAGGATGGACTTTTCGACGCCCTGGTCATGCGGGGGATACTCGATGCCTGAACTCATCGTTGACCTGTTCGTAGAGGATCGCGCGCACGAAGAATTCCTGAAAGCGCTAATTGGCAGGCTGGCTCAAGAAGAGAGACGGCAGGTTACGCTTCATCCCCGGGCTGCTCGCGGCGGTCATGGACGTGCCCTGACTGAGTTGGACAATTATCGTCGCCTGGTCGAGAAAGGAGCAGTTTTCACCCCCGATCTGTACGTCATTGCGATTGACGCCAACTGCTCAAGCCTCAACGCGGCGCGGAAGGAAATCGAGAAGCATCTGACCGGTCCACTGGAGCAACGGGCCGTGATCGCCTGTCCCGATCCGCACATCGAGCGTTGGTTCCTCGCTGATCCGGTCTCTTTCCATCAAGTCGTAGGCAGCCAACCAACACTCAAACAGCAGAAGTGCGCCCGCGACGTTTACAAGTCATTGCTTGTCAAAGCCATTCGTGATGCTGGTCAGATCCCAACCCTGGGCGGCATCGAATTCGCCCAGGAGCTTGTCGCGGCCATGGATCTCTACCGGGCAGCCAAGAATGACCGCTCATTGGCTCTATTCGTGAAAGATATGCGCGCCGCCCTTCAATCGAGAACGGCCGTTCGACCCCGATAATCTATTTTCCTGCCAAGCATGATAGCCTACAGCGCAACCTCAGCCGATTGCGGTCGCGGTACAAAGGTCGCGCTTTGATACGGCCCCTGGCGCAGCGCGTCCCAGGCGTTGATCGGGTCCAGCAGCGCGGCGCGGAAGAGAGCCTGGCCCGGCAGCCCGGCCGCACGAACCGTGTCAATGCGCCGGCAAATCTCCGCCGCATCAATGGCCTCGGCGCCAATGCCGGCATAGACCGATAATCCCTCTGTCTCGGCCGCGTAGGCCTGCACCACCTGCTCGAAATAGGCCGCGTTGATCGCCGGCCCAAGCACCGAACCGTAGAGCATCGGCGCAATCGTGTCAATCACCCCCTGACGCAGCCACCCCACCGAATCCTGGCAGTAGGCAGAATAGCCATCGGTCGTCGGCCACCAGGTCCAGGACGCCTCGCGGCGGCAGACCGGCCAGACCGCGGCGCTCAGAATCAGGCCCGGCTTCAGTTCGGCTACCAGGCGATGAACGGCCGCCACCAACGCCGTCACCTGCCGGCGCTGCCATTCGGGTTGGGTTAGCCCTGGCTCCAGGGCGCGGTCGGTCGCGTAGCGCGCCTGGCTCACCGGGTCCCACGAATAGAGGGATGACGCATAGCGCACATGATCCAGGTGCAGTCCATCCAGATAGTAATGCAGCAGAAGGTCGCGACAGACCTGCACCACCCGCTCGGCCACTGCCCAATGGCCGGGACTGCCGTAGAGGTAGCTCGTGCTCAAGCCCATAGCGCCGTTCTCGCGGCGCCACTGCTTCCACTGGTCGCCGTACAGGTTGTTGAACTGGGTAATCATCGGCGTCGGCGTCACATCTGCGGGCGGCAGCGTCGCGCCCTGCCAGGCCGGATAGGCGTTGATCCAGGCGTGGACTTCCAGCCCGGCCTGGTGCGCAACCTGGATTGTCAGCGCCAATGGGTCCCAATCGGGCACGCCGCCCAGCCGGCCGGTCAAGCGTTCGTCCCACGGCTCCAGGGCCGAGCGATAGAAGGCCGTGGCGGCCGGCCGCACCTGCAGCCAGACCTGGTTGAAATTGGCGGTTGCGGCTTTGTCAACCACGCGGCGGATGTCGTCCGCGCTGCGAAAATCGAAGCGCGAGACCCACAGGCCGCGTCCTTCTTCCAGGCCGGGGCCGACGCCGCGGGCCAGGGGCAGCGCGGAGCGCGGACTGGCGCCGGGCGCCGGCGCCTGCCGCACCGTGGGCAGTTCGACAGGCAACGGCGGAGGCGCCGTCATCTCGTAAAGCTCTGGATATTCCCGATCGTCGGGCTGAACGAATGAACTTGCAGGAGAGCTGGCCGTTGTCATGGCGTTTTTCGACTCCTGTGGTATGATAGGCCGCGCAAGGCGCGCTGTGATTCTGCCGGAGTCTAGCACAAGCGCGCTGAAAGCCCAAATGCCGATCGGCGCACACAGCGGGCGGATTACTGCCAGAATTGGCCCCACAGCGGGCAGACGGCAGGCGTCAGGGCTGCGGAATTGCGCCTACATTAAAAACGGGGCCAACAAAAACGGGGCCAACGCAGTACATTGATCGAGTCGCGCGGGGCGCACCTGGCTTGACGCAACGAGCGGCGATGACAAGAGCCAGAAGAAAGTGAAGAGAAAGCTCATTCCATGAAACGACATACCCAATTCCTGCGCCAAGCATCGCGGTGGCTGCTGCTAATCGCCGCACTGCTGGTGCTCCTCAGCGCATGTTCGAAGACAGACCCTCAGGCTGCCGGCAACGACCAGGCCACGGC
>JAYRVL010000170.1:0-4458 GCA_041918575.1 Anaerolineae bacterium
AACGGCCACATCACGCACTTCCTGAAAGGTCAGGAACCAACTCTGCCCCACCACTTGCGGCGCGGCCGGGTCGTGAATGTCCACGATCAGCAGACGTGGGCCAACGCCGACATAGGCATAGTCGCCCAACACCGCCACAGCCAGGGCTTGCCCGCCCATCTGGCCGATCGGCACCGGGTACGCCTGCGCTCGCTGGGCGATGAGAGGCAGATAGGCCGCCATCGTCGTTGACTGCATCGGGGGTAAGGCGTTGAACCTGGCGGATGCTTCCGGTGCAAAAGCGCCGGATGAAACGCTAACCGCGCCTGGCGCCGCTGCGATCATCGTCCATACGAGTGACGCCGCCACAATCACTCGCGCTCTGAAATCCATCATTTTCTCAGCTCCATCATGCTACGGGCCATCAGGATGATCCATCGAAACTGTTCTGAGAGGCCGCCGAACGTTCGACAGTCCCATCCCTGCCCGTTTTGGCCGTCGTGCGCCTCACCAACGACTTGCGTTCGCCGCCGGTCAGAACGACTGCACCATACTCATTATGGCACACACCGTCCCGCCTGTCAATGGTGTATCCAAAAGAGAAAGACGGTGTATGGAAAATAAATTACGCATCGTGATAATCGTTGCATAGAAACGCAAACGAGCGCCAAATGTAGCCTGGTTTTTAACCACAGAGATCACAAAGAACGCAGAGAAGTTGCCGATTTGCGTCTGATCTGCCGTTTCTTTGTGTTCTCTGTGCTCTTTGTGGTTGAATGTGTGCTACATTTGGAACTGCTGGTGCTGCTGCCTTTTGCCGACCTGGGCATCGCCGATCCGGCTGCGGCCAGCCTCGCGCTGCTGGGCGTCGCATCCGAGCCTGGCGAGCTGAACGTGTGGGCCACCGTTCCCGATCAGAACCTGGGGCGGACGTGGGCGCAGGTCATCCAGTTCGCCTCCCTGGCCGCGGGTATCGCGCCTGCGGATGGGGTGTGGGCCGACACCCTGCTGGACGTGGCGACCGTGACCTCCGAGCCGTCGCCGGCAGACCTGCTGGGCGCTGGGGACGAGGTCACCATCACCCTATCGGTGCGCAATGTGGGCAGCGCGACCCTGCCGGCTCTGACCTTGAACGGAACGACGACCGGCGGCTTCTCTCTGAACAACGCGCCACAGGCGGCCAGCAACCTGGCGCCGACTGCCGCCATCTCGCTGACCCTCAACGGCGCGGTGACGACCAGCGGCGGCGTCACCCTGCTCCTGTCCGACAGCTATCACCGCCCCTACGAGCTGAAGAACCTGGCGTACACGGTTGACAGCGCCGCGCCCATCAGCGTCAGCCTGGCGATCACCGCGGTCAAGCCGTTCAGCAACACCCTGGCCGGATTTGCCGCAGACGATTCGCCCCTCGGCCTGTTCGAGGTGGAAATCACGGGCGGCGCGGGGACGCAGATCATCTCCTGCCCGGCCGCCGGCCTGCCGGCGGGCGCGGTGACCTGCCCCTGGAACGCCGGCAGCCTGGCCGACGGCGCAATCCTGGCGCTGCGCGCCCGCGCCGCCGATGTGCATGGCAACCTCAGCGGGTGGAGCGATGCCATCTCCGCGGTGGTGGACGCCACCCCGCCGCAGTTGGCCTTTTCCGCAGCGGCCCTGACCGCCCTGGGCGACGGCTGGCTGAACGCGTCGGAGCTGACGATTAGCGGCACGCTGACCGACGACCGCGCGATTGCCCAAATTCAGCTCTGCGCCGGCGCGGAGGCCGTTGGCTGCGCTGCCCAGGATGTGCTGCCCGACGGCGCCTGGGCCTTGTCCGCGCCCGACCTGGGCAATGCGCTGACGACCACCGTGGCGTTTGCCGGCGCCGGGCTAATCGGCAAGGCCAGCCCCGAGCAGGAAGAAGTCGTGACCACGACCCTGACCTGGACCGGCTTCGACCTGGCCGGCAATGCCAGTCAATCGCTCACCGAAACCGTGGTGATTGCCACCGACACGGCCGGCAACAAGTCGGCGCAGTTTGCGGGCGTTCTCGATGTCGCCGATCCCCTGGCGGCGGTGCTGTCCGATTTCGGCGCGGTGCAGCAGGGCGAAGCGATCCTGGTGACCTGGGAGACGGTCAGCGAGGTGGGCAACATCGGCTTCAAATTGTTTTTATTTTCATCATGCGGCAGGCTCACGATACAGGCGCGGCCATCACGGCCCGGTTCTCGGCCACGTTGTGCAGGAACGCCCGTCGCCACGATGCGTCGCTGATTCTATCTGCTCGCAGCAGCACCTCGCGGCGGCCGGCTGTAAGCACCGCGACCGCTGAGATACCGGGATTTCCGACTTGGGCCAGAACATCGGCGATGCATACGTAAACCCAGGCGGGAGAATTGAACCCGTCGGTTCCCTGCTCACACAGGTACTCCCAAACATCCATCGTCAACTGCCGCGCGGCTTCTGGCTGTCCCAGGGCCAATAGCACGCGCGCCTCGGTCGCCTGCGCTTCGATCTTGTCCGGCTCAACTCCTAGCTCGGCAAAACCCAGACGGGCCGCTGCCAGGTCTTCTGCTGCGGAGACCAGGTCGCCCATTTCCTCATGCATGTAGCCCAGATAGGCCCGGCAGACGGCCTGACCAAACGCATCGCCGGTCGCCGCATACTCCTGCAGTGCGGCCTCTTCCATCTGAATCGCTGTGGCCAGGTCGCCGCTGCGCCAATGCACGAAGCCCAGGTTGACCATCTGATAGGCCTGATGGCGGCCTATTCCGGTCAGATTTGCCAGTTCCAGGCCGGCCCCCAGCGCGTCACGGGCCTCGCTGTACAGTCCCAACTGCGCGAAGGCAAATCCCAGGTGCCCGTGATACTGGCATTCCAGGTCGAGTCGGCGACTCTGGCTGCGCCGGGCCGCGTTCAGGCTCTGGGCGAGGATTTGCGCTGCATGGGCCAGGTCGCCCTCTTCGAAATAGTAAAGCGCCACGGCCGCCATCGCGTACGAGCGAATGTCATCCTCACCGATCGTCTGCGCCAGCGCCAGTGTTTCTGTCACGACCGACCGCAGCGCCGACCGTTCGCCCAGGCGCAGCAAGGCTGTGACTTTGTACGCCAGCGCTTCCACCGCCAGCGCCGGGCGTCCGGCGCGCTGCGCGGCCGCGATGGCGGCATCTGCAACTTGCGCCAGTTCTCGATAATCGGCCTGCGATGAGACGTAGCGCGCATGGCGCAGGTGCGCTTGGCCGCGGCGGCCGTCGTCATCGAGCTGTTCGGCCAGCGCCAGCAGCGCATCGAGGTCGGCCTTTTGTGTCAGCCGCTCCCCGCGATAATAGAGCGCCGTCTCGCGCCCGCACAACGCCTGCCAGCGTCGTTCCTCGTCCCCAGGTTCGATGGCGTCCAGCGCGGCCGTGAAGAAATGCCTGGCCTCCGCCGTGGCGCCCTGCGCGCTGGCCCTCTCGCCGGCCTTCAACCAGTAATCCACCGCCTGCGTGACCAGTCCCGCCTGCGCGAAGTGCTCTGCGATCACCTCCGGCTGCGTCTCGACCATCTGCGGAAAGCGCGCCGCGCAGGTTTCAGCAATGCGGCGGTGATGGGCCTGTCGCGTGCGCCGCAGCAGGCTGCCCAGGGCCGCCTCTTGCAGCAGGACATGCCTGAACGCGTAGCGCCCGGCGGCCGCAGCGTCGGCCGGCTCGATCAGACCCGCTGCGGTCAGGGCTTCCAGGTCGGCCCGCAGTTGCGCTTCTTCGATCGGCGCCACGGCGGTCAACAGCGAGAGAGAGAATTCACGGCCGAGCACGGCCGCCCAACCGGCCGTGGCCCTGGCCGCGCCCAGCCGATCGAACCGCGCGGCCAGGGAGTCATGCAGGGTGGCCGGAATGTCGTCGGCCGTCGCCGGCGCCTGGCCTTCGAACAGCGCCCGGGCCAGCTCCTGCACGAACAACGGCACGCCTTCGGCCCGCTCCACCACGCGGCGACGGAGCGCAGCAGGCACGACCTTATCGCCCACCAGACCGTCCACCAGGCGCTCGGCTTGCGCACGGTTCAACGGGCCGAGCGTCAGTTCGGTCAGGCGACTGCGCGGCCGCCAGGGCGGCGTGAAAGTCGGCCGATAGGTGAGCAGCGTTAGGCAGGGCAGCACGGCCAGCGCGTCCAGCGACGCATCGAGCCAGGCCACCGTCGAAGGGTCGGCCCAGTGCAGGTCCTCGATCACCACGACCAGGGGCTGTTGGGCGGCCAGCCGGCCCAGCAGCGCCACACAGGCCAGGCGCATGCGCTGGCGCTGGTCTTCGGTGATGGTCTGCGGCGCCGGCGCCTCCGTGGGCAGACCGAGCAGCAGCGCCAGCAGCCAGGTCGCGGTCGGCTGCGCCAGCCCCAGGCGCTCGAACAGGCCATCGAGTTTGGCTCGCCGGGCCTGGGCATCGTCGTCCGGATGCAGATCCAGGAACCGCTGGAACATGGCAATGACCGGGTGGAGGCTGGTGTGCTGAAAATGCGGCGTGCAGGCGA
>JAYRVL010000171.1:0-2001 GCA_041918575.1 Anaerolineae bacterium
CATAGCAGGAGGTAATGGTGGATAAACTTGGCCGGCGCCTCACTCTCGCCGCTTTGCAGGCTTTGGATGCGCTGGAACAACAGCTTCTTCCACTGCTGGCCGCCCGTCCATTGATTGCCGGGGCAAGCGGTCTGCTGTTCGGGCATTTCCTTGTGCCCCATGATCTGACTGTTGGGCACCTTCAGATCCTGCGCCAGCCAGGCGATCAGATGCGCGCCGCGCTCGATCTGGATCGGCGTCGGTGGCACGTCGGTGAAGTTGCCGGCAAAGACAATGCCCATGCTGTAGTTGTTCTGGCCGCCGGTTTGATAGGAAACAGTCTCCAGGTGGTTCGTCTGATAGAGCGTGCCATCGGCGCCCACGAAGAAATGGTAGCCGATGCCCGGCCATTTACGGCTGTTGACGTGATAGGCTGCCAGGCGGTCCGGCCCCACCTCGGCCGGCGCGGCCGTGTGATGCACCACGATGTGCGTGATGGCCGACTTCTGGCGCTTGCCGTAGACATTGCCGGGCGTCGTACTCAAAGGCAGCTTGTCCGCCAGCACCTCGAACTGCGGCTTCTCGACGCCAACCGGCTTGGGCGTGCCCCCACCGCCAGCCAGCAAGTCCTGAATTTGCTTCTGCAACGCACCCACCTGCTTCTGCAACGTGGTCTTGTCCTGCTGCAAGCCGCCCACCTGTTTTTGCAGAGCGGCCTTCTCCTGCTGCAGCGGGCCAACCTGGCCTTGCAGGGTGGTGACCTGGCCCTGCAGCGCCTGCGCCTGCGCCTGGGCCTGCGTCAACGCAGTTTGCAGGCGCGTGGCGTTCTGCTGCGCCGCGGTCAACTGCGCCTGCGTGGTGTTGAGCGTCGCTTGCGTGGTGTTGAGCGCGGTCTGCGCGGTGTTGAGCGACGTTTGCGTCGCGCTCAAGTCCTGCTTCAAACGTTCGATCTGGCCGCGCAGCGCGGCCGTGTCCGCGCCGCCATCGTCGGGCGGGGCGCTGGCCTGCACCGCCTTGACCTTGGCCACCAGGGTGTTCTTGTACACGGCGCCCTGCAGCCACTGCGCGCCGGGGGACGCGGTCGCGACGAATTCGCTCACGCCCTTGAGCGCCTCAAGCGGCAGCTTGAACTGCTGCAGGAGCCAGGCGCACAGCCGCGCGCCGGCATCGAGCTGCGCATCGGTGGGCGTCACGACTTTGAAGTTGCCGGCAAAGCAGACCTGCACGCCGGTGAACAGCCACGCCTGCAGGTCGTCCACGCTTTCGGTCAGGCGCCCGGTCTGCAGAATGGCGCCATCGGCCTGAATGTAATAATGGTAGGTGATGCCGGGCCAACGGCCCATGTGCGCCTGCGCAATCCGTTCCGCCGTCACCGACGGGTCTACCGCCGTGTGATTGATGACCACCAGCTTGACCTGGGCCAGATCGCGTGACTTGAAACCCTCTTTGCGCGGCAATTGCGCGATCACGTCCCTGATGATGGGCGCGGGCAGCAGGCCAGGGCCATGCGGGCCGCCGCCGGCCGCCAACGCCGCCGCCAGTTGGACGCGCAGGTCGTCCGTTTCCATCTGCAGGCTGATGATCTGGCCGTTCAGTTCATCAACCAGGCCATCCTTCTCCTGCACCTGGCGCGTCAGGGCATCCACCTGATCTTGCCGCGCCTTGATCTGGCCGGCCAGCTCCGCTACCTGGCGGGTCAGGGCGTCTGTCTGATCTTGCCGCGCCTTGATCTGGCCGGCCAGCTCCGTCACCTGGCGATTGAGGCCATCGAGCTGCGCCTGCCGCGTCGCCAACTCGAGGTTCAGTTCCTTGACCTGGTTGCGCAGCGCCTCCAGTTCCGCGTTGGGGATGGGCGTCCCGCCGCCCTCCGGCTTGATGGCCTGAATCCTGGTCAGCAGGGTCTGCTTGTAATTCTGTCCGCTCAGCCATTGGCGGCCCGGGGAGCCGGTGACGATGAACTCGCTGACGCCTTTGATCGCGTCCACGGGCAGCTTGAGTTCCTGCAGCAGCCAGGCCATCAAC
>JAYRVL010000172.1:0-5024 GCA_041918575.1 Anaerolineae bacterium
CAGCAGTTGGGTGATGACCTCGCTGTCGCTGCTGGAGGTCAGGCCGACCCCGCGTTCCAGCATGTCGCGACGCAGCGTCAGCGCATTGGTCAAATTGCCGTTGTGCGCCACGCCGAGCGGCCCGTGGATGGTTTCGATCAGGTAGGGTTGGGCATTGCGCAGAAACGAGCCGCCGGTGGTGGAGTAGCGGGTGTGACCAATCGCCAGGCGCCCTTGCAGGGGCGCCAGGTTGTGCTCATCGAACACCTGGGCCACCAAACCCATGCCCTTGTGCAAGGTTGCTGCGCTGCCATCGCTCACCGCAATGCCCGCGCTCTCCTGTCCGCGATGCTGCAAGGCGTACAGGCCAAAAAAAGTGAGGCGGGCCACGTCTGCGCCGGGAGCACAGACGCCAAAGACCCCGCAGGCATCGCTAAACTTGTCGCTGCTCAGCTCGTCACGATCGTACATACAAATCCATTCTTGGGATTCGATTTCCTCACTCGGTCCTCGATTTCCTCTAGCGCAAGTCCCGATCATCGGCTTCGATGGCGGCGCGCAGGGCGGCCTGGTAGGCAAAGACGCGCCCGCGCAGTTCCTCATGTCCAAGCGCCAGAATCTTGGCGGCCAACAGCGCGGCTGCTTCCGGCTCCAGCACGGTAGCCGGCGCCACACCGCTGGGCATGCGCAGGCTGGAGTAGATGTCTGCGCCGCTGAAGCGATCGCCGTAGGGCGGGCAAGCAATGACGGGCGCGGCGACGTTGGCATCTACAAACCCGCTGAGCGCGTTCGAGCGGCCCGCGATGGTAATGTAGACCTTGGGCCGCGGATCGGCCTCGTAGTGCTCCAAGATGCGCAGCACGTGCAGGGGCGCCTTGTGCGCGGAACCAATGCGCAGCTCGCTCGCAATCCCCAGCGCGGTCAGCGCCCTGGCAATGGCCTGCGCGTGGCTCAAATCTGCTTTGGACCCCATGATGATGGGGACGATGATGTCCTGGTTCATGATGATCACTCGAACTGCGCGGTCAACGCGGCTACGGTCCGGTACTTTTCCATCAAGTCGGCCAGCCCCTGCTGCGTAACGATTTGCATGTTGCGGTAGATCTGCTTGTCCAGCATGTGCGCCTTGTCGCCGCCCGGCCAGAGACGCCAGGAGTCGTTATCAATCACATCGGCCACCACCAGGTTGTCCGCGCTGTAGCCGACCAACCGTCCAAATTCGATCTTGAGGTCCACCAACTGGATGCCCAGCCTGGCCCAGGCCTGTTCCAGCAGCTCGAAGACTTGCCGGCCGACTTGGATGAAAAGGTCCACCTCGACATCGCTGGCCATGTCGCTCTTGACGATCTCCAGGCCGGAGATTTGCGGATCGTGACGCGCATCGTCCTTGAGAAAGAACTCGACCAGCACGGGATCGAAGCGATGGCCTTCCGCGGTGTCGGGATGCCGTTTGAGATACGACCCGGTTGCCAGGCGGCGCATGACCACCTCGATGGGAATCATGGCGCAGCGGCGCACCAGGGTGACGTTCGCGGCCGGCGCGGAGACGAAATGGGTCGGCGCCTCGTGTCGGTTCAGGTAGGCAAAGACGTTCGCGGTGGTCTGTCCCGCCACCTGCCCCTTGCCCTCGATGATGTTGCGCCGGGCGCCGTCGCCGGCCGTGATATTGTCCCTGTGAACCAGGTAGGCCAGGCTCGGATTATCCGGGTGTGCATACACAGCTTTCGTTTTGCCTTCGGCTAATTTCACGCCAAATTCCATGATCTCCTCCTCCGGTCGTTGCGTCTTTGCGTAAAATCGGCTAAAAAACCACTCGGTGAATTCTTGTCAGGGGGACCGGTAATGTCTGTTGTTGGTTGAATATGCGAGGCGTACACTCTATGATAAATCATGATTTACGTTCAAAAGCCGATCACTATGCGTTCTTGGTCTCCAAGAAGATCGAGCCGGATTGTATCATCCTGTATGGCTCGTTGGCTCGCGATCAAGCCAATCTGGACAGCGATATTGACATCCTGGTTATCGGCGGGAACCTGGAACCGAACTGGTTCAAGCGCCTGAACCAGCTGTCGCGTTTGGTCAACGGCAACGGACCCATCGAAGCCATCGGTTATACGCGCACCGAATGGGAAAGCATGATGCGGGAGAAGCATGTCACCGTGCTCGAAGCCCTCCATGACGGCATTCCCCTGCATGGCAGAGATGTTTTTGCGCAATGGCGCACCGAATTCGAACACTGGCAAGCGCTCGGTCTGCGACAGGTTCCCGCCTGTTGGATTCTCCCTCCTGCGCTTCAACCTGCATGAACTCCGCCTTGATCGCGAATTCTCGCCGCCAAGGCTTTAGCCCGCGACGGCGCGTCGCCTACGTAGTGCGACGCGTCGAGCAGGGTCTTGATCGTGTCTGGCGCCAGTAGCGCCCGCAACTGCGCATCAGCCACGAGGCGTGCGGCCAGGGGATTGGGTTCGCCGCGCTGCACGGCCAGCCACGCGGCCAGGCTGTGTTCGCGAATCACTTCATGCAGCGTTTGGCGGTCACCGCCCGCCTTGACCGCTTCCATCAACAGCCGTTCGCTGGCCGCAAAGACGCCGTAGGTCGCCAGGTTGCGGGCGATGGCGGTTTGGTTTACGACCAGCCCTTGCAGCAGGCGTAGGGCTGTTTGCAGAATTTCATCAACGGCCAGGAACGCGTCAGGAAAGAGCAGGCGCCGATTGGCCGAGTCGTCCAGCGTCCGTTCCAGCAAGCTGTGCGCGGCGTTGTCCCAGGCCACGCGCGGCAGCGCGGCCACGAAGCGCGCCAGGCTGTCAATTTTCTCCGCGTGGATCGGATTGCGCTTGAAGGGCATGGCCGATGATCCCACCTGCTGGCGTCCAAACGGCTCTGCCCATTCGCCCAGCGGCGGCGACTGCAGCAGGCGCAGATCAAAGGCAAATTTGTACAGGCTGCCGGCCAGCCCGGCCAGCGCGTTGAGCACCAGCCAATCCTGCTTGCGCGGGTAGGTCTGCGTCACTACGTCATACTCAGGCAGATCAAGATCGGCCATGACGCGCGCCGAAAAATCGGCCGCGGTCATGCTGGCGCCGGTCAACAACTGTTCGTACGAGGCGGCCGTGCCCACCGCGCCGCGCAGACCCTTGCCACGAATCCCCTGGCGCACGCGTAACAGCTCATCCCAATCCGCCAGCAAATCTTGTCCGGTCTGCGCCAGCCGGTAGCCCAGGGTGGTCGGTTCAGCCGGCTGCAGGTGCGTGAACGCCATGCCCGGCAGGTCGGCGTAGCGTTCGATCTGCTCGGCCAGGGCCGCCAGGCAGCGCCCCAGCCCGGTGAGGATCAAGTCCAGGGCCTGGCGCAGGCGTAGCGCCTCGACATTGTCCAGGATATCCATGCTGGTGGCGCCCAGGTGAATGATCGGTCCGCCCACGCTGCACTGTTCGGCGAACACCCGAATCTCGGCCATCAGGTCGTGCTGGATGACCGCTTCGATTTCCTGGGCGCGGCCGATATCTACTTGCTCCATGTGCGCTTCCAGGTCAGCCACCTGCGCGGGCGTTACCAGGCCGGCGGTCATTTCGCCGCGCGCCAGGGCCACCCACACGCGACGCAGCAGGCGACGCTTGTGCTCCTCGGACCAGAGCTGGCGCATCGCCTGGCTGCCGTAGCGCCAGGTGAACGGGGAGATGAAGGTGTCATGGGCAAAGGCTGGGGTGTTGCTCATACGGCAAAGATCTTGTCACGTTCAGGGCTGACCGAGACCCAACGAATGGGGACGCCCGTCAGAACCTGGATGCGCCGCAGGTAGGCCTGCGCGGCGGCTGGCAATTCGTCCCACGATTGGCAGTGAGTGGTTGGGGTTTGCCAGCCCGCCCAGGATTCGTAGATGGGTTCGACCTGCTGCAGGAGAGGGGTATCGGGCACGTAGTCAATGAGACGGGTTCCCATACGGTAGCCGATGCAGATCTTGAGTCGGGGCAGGGTGTCGAGCACATCCAGCTTGGTGACGGCGAGGTGGGTGAAACCGTTGAGCCAGGCCGAATGAGTCAGGGCGACGCCGTCGAGCCAGCCGCAGCGCCGCGGGCGACCCGTGGTCGCGCCGAACTCACGGCCGATCTCGCGGATGGTTTGGCCGGTTTCATCGAACAGTTCTACCGGGAACGGGCCGGCGCCGACGCAGGTGGAGTAGGCTTTGACCACGCCGATGATCTCGGTCAGCGCGGTGGGGGGCAGGCCCGCGCCCACCGCGGCAAACGAGGCCAACGGGTTGGATGAGGTGACATAGGGATAAGTTCCCCAGTCAATGTCGCGCATGATGCCCAGTTGCCCTTCGAGCAGCATGGATTTGCGGGCCCGATAGAGGTTGCGGGTCAGGGGCACCGTGTCTATGATGCGGCCGTAGAGAGCTTCGTGCCAGGTCATACACAGGTCGTACACATCGTCTACGCGCCAGACCGGCTGACCGTAGTGTTGGAGAACCTGGTTTTTGTGGGGGAGGATCTGTTCCAGGCGTTCGCGCAGCCAGGCCTGATGCTTGAGGTCGCCCAGGCGTACGCCCCAACGCGCGGCCTTGTCTGCGTAGGCCGGGCCAATACCGCGCTTGGTGGTGCCGATGGCGCGGCCGCCGCGCGCCATCTCTTCCAGGCCGTCGAGCTGCAGGTGGTAGGGCATCAGAATTTGCGCCCGGTCCGAAAGCCAGAGGTTGGACAGATCAACGCCGGCGGCCGTCAGCTCGTGCATCTCTTCAAGCAGCGCGGCTGGGTTGACAACGGTACCCGTGCCGATGATGTTGATCGTGGTTGGGTTGAAGATGCCCGAGGGCACCAAGTGTAGACGAAAGGTTCCGAACTGGTTGATAACGGTGTGGCCGGCGTTGTCGCCGCCCTGAAAACGAATCACGCAGGCGGCATTTTGGGCCAGGAAATCCACCACACGGCCCTTTCCTTCGTCGCCCCACTGCGCTCCTTCGATGGCAACCACGGTCATGGCCCGTCTCCTTACGGTTCAGTTACAGTGTCGCTAGTCGGGGGCTTGCGTTACGAGGGGGGCTAGTC
>JAYRVL010000173.1:0-2131 GCA_041918575.1 Anaerolineae bacterium
AAGGATTCGATGGGTGTCTTGGTGTTCTTGGTGTCTTGGTGTGAGTCCGAAGAGTTCTCACACAAGATACAAAGGATTCGATGGGTGTCTTGGTGTTCTTGGTGTCTTGGTGTGAGTATAGCTTGTCCGGGTTGGGTTTCGATCGAAACAAATGGCTCAGATCGTTGAGGCAGCACGTCTGAAGGCTCGTACACATCGCCTGGCCGTCGTGATTGGCCTCGTCTTTGTGGGTCTCGCGCTTTGGTACAACGTCACCTTGCCTATCGGTGAATCCGATAACGAGGCGTCTCACTATCGCTATATCCAGTACATCAAGACCCATCGCGACCTTCCGCCCGCCTTCTATCAGTGGCCTGCCCCGCCCTCCACCGACCAGTGCCAAAGCCCGTCGAGCACCGATGTGCAAGATCCTGAGCATCAATTCCGCCAACCTCCCCTCTACTACCTGCTGACCAGCGTCGCCTTCTTCTGGCTCGACACCAGCGACCCCTGGTGGCCGCCCACGAATCATTACAGTGTCCATTCGAACCATCCGGACGGCGGCTATAACGTGGCGATTCACACCGAGCGTGAGGCCTTTCCCTACCAGGGAACCACCCTGGCCGTGCGGCTGATCCGCGTGCTTTCCAGCCTGTTTGGTCTCCTGGGGCTGATTGCCGTCTATCTCACCGGCCGCCTGATCTTTCAACCAGGCACGTCGCCCCTTCCCGCCCTCATGATGGCGGTCGTCGGTTTCGTGCCGACCTACACCTTCGCCGCGTCGGTCATCAACAACGACATCCTGGTCGGCGCCCTGGGGCTTTGGTGCATCTACTTCTGCGTTCTCAGCGTTCGGTCGGGGGTGCGCATCCGCTCCTTTGCCCTGGCGACCATCTGCATGGCGCTGGCTTTTCTCACCAAGTACAACGGCGTCATCCTGCTGCCCATCGTCACGCTGACAGGCGTCGTCCTGCTCGTTCGCTCGTGGCGGGCCGGCAATGCGCGGCTCAACCGCAGCCTGCGCGCCCTCGGCCTCATCATCGCCGTGCAGACCCTGCTGCCCTCCTGGTGGCTGCTGCGCAACAAGCAGCTCTACGGCGATTACTTCATCAACTACCCCAACATGTTTCAACCCATCACGACCAAGATTTCATGGCTGGGCGCCTTCACCGCACCGGAGCTGGTGACGCGGCTGACCAACGGCGTCAAGTTCACCTTCATGACCTTCTGGGGGCTGCTCGGCGCCGATTTCGTCGTGCTGCCGGAATGGCTGCTGAATCTGCTGGCGATTCTGATCGGCCTGGTCGTCGTGGGGATCATCTATCAGCGCCGGGCCAGGCGGGAGAACGGGTCGCTCAACCGGTTGGCGCTCATCAGCCTGCTGGTGATCGTCATCAACTGGTGGTTCCTCTATTTCCTGATCAATTTACAGCCCGCGCGCGGCCGCTACTTGCTGCCCATGTTCTCGGTGATGGGTTTTCTCCTGATCTGGGGCAGCAGCAGCCTGCGCACGCGGCGCTTTCCCTGGCTGGGCGCGTACCTGACGGCGGGCGCCATCATGGCGATGGGGCTGTTCGTCCCACTTGGCGTGCTGCGTCCCACCTACGCGACGCCGGCGCTGGCGGCCGATGCCGCCCTGCTGCCGGGCGAGCAGGGCACCTACGCCCATTTTGGGGACATTGCCGAGCTGGTGGGCATCGAGGTAGAGCCGGCCAGCGTGGCGCCGTTCGAGCTGCTGGATGTGACGCTGGTCTGGCGTGCGCTGAAAACAACGCCCAACAACTACGTGGTTGGGGTGCATCTGATGGCCGCGGACAAGACCTACTTCGGCGGGGCCGCGCATCTGCCGGGGAAAGGCAACTTCGCCACATCGCTGTGGCAGCCGGGCGACATCTTCCGCGATCGCTATCGTTTCTACTTGCAGGCTGCGCCGCCTGGCACCCTACCGATCGCGGGCCAGGTCAAAATTTCGATGTACTGTCCCAACGCCAACTCGCAACCCGACATCCCGGTTCTGGATGCGGCCGGAAACGCGCAGGGCGACGCGGTCTACAGCACACCCATTCGGATTGGCCTGTCAGCGCCAAACCCGCCGCCCCAGGGTGATGACCCGCCCCTGGCCCGGTTCGGCGATGAGATCGCCTTGCAGCAG
>JAYRVL010000174.1:0-14922 GCA_041918575.1 Anaerolineae bacterium
AAACCGAACACCGTGATCCGTGTGCTCTATCGCTGCCTGGTCCGTTGGCGCTCCAAATAGACGGAGGCTATTATAGCGAAAATGATCGCTGTTGGGAAACCGCCGCGCTGCGAGCGCGTGCGCCGCGCCGCGCATGGCCGGGTTGCGCGCAAGGCGCCCATGCGCGACGCGAACAATAAGGGGAGCAGGCCGTGATTGAGGGCATAGCGCATGAATTCATGCCCCTGGATGCCGTACAGAACCTGGCTCTTGGCCGTCATGAAGGTGGCTGCTGCGTAACCGCCCCAGGGCGAAGCGGAGCCGCCCTGCCACGCGGCCAGGGCCACAACCTGCCAGCGCGCCTGTTCGGCCGGCGTTGGGTTGCTCTGCCAGAGCGCGCCGGCCAACGCATCGGCTATCGGCAGCGCCGCCAGCTCGGCAGCATCCATGTCGCAGCCGCCGTTGGCGCCCAGCCTGGCGCAGAAAGGCACCGCCGCGCCTGTGTTCCAGGCCGCGGCAAACAGGCTGGCGTAGTCGTGCAGCCAGGATTCCGCGACCGCATCGTGCAGGCCAAAATCATGAAGCACGGCCAGGTAAATTCCGCCGCTCTTGACCAGCATACTGCCAAAGGCCAGGTTGAAGGCGTCGCCGCTGGGCGCCTGGTCGAAGTGGATAGTGAAATCCGGCTGCCCAAAGAAATAGCGGGCAGGCGCCATGTCGCTGATGACCTTGCGCGCCATCTCAAGGTAGGCCGGGTTGGCGGTCGCGGCGTAGGCTTCGCTCATGATTTCCAGGGCATAGGCAGGACCGCGCACGTTCTCCAACACATCGTTGTTGGCATAGCCGGGGCCGCAGTCTGGATTGCAAGGACTGTTTTGCAGGCGCCAGCGCGCATTTTCGGCCAGTTCCAGCCAGGCGTCACGCGCCTCGCCTTCGCCGGTCAGGTAGTAGTACCAGAGCAAGCCGCGTATGCCGCCAGACCAGTAGTCGAGCAGCGCATGGCGGTGAAGATTGGGCGAGGGGTCGGCATGCCACTGATTGGTGAAGCGCGCGCCCCATGCCCACCCGACGCCGTAGGGCGAGCCTTGTGTGCTGTCCAGGCACAGCGGATGCGACATCCAGACCGCATCCAGGCCGGCGCAGTAGCCATGTACGATGTCAATGTCGGCCTGATGACGCGCGCCGGCCGCGGCCAACTCCCACCAGCGCTGCCAGCGCAGACCGGCATCGCCGGCGTCGAACGTGCGCAGGGTTTGGGCGAGGAAGTAGTACGGGTGGTCGTACTGGCCGTTCTGGAAGATCGGCGGCCAGTCGCTGCTCATTTCGTCCTCGGCGATGGTGTCGCCCACATTGCGCCAACCCCACTGCTCGGCCCGCGGTAGGTAGAGCCGGTTTCCAGGCCGTTGACGTAGAGGCGCAGCGCGGCGCCGTCATAGGTCACGAACAGAAACGTCCAAACGTTGGGCGTCAGGGATGCGGTGGTCAAGTCGAGCAGGGGGCTGTCTGCCACAGCGCCCCAGTCATTATTGCCGTCGAAGCTGAGGCCGGCGCCGGTGTGGCCGTCGGGAGACCAGGTCGCGCCAAACAGTGTGGCGGTGTGGCCATGCCCGCTGGCGTCGGCGGCAGCAGCGCCGGCGCCTTCATCGAAAGCGAAGGCCGCAACCAAGCCAGGAGAGGATGGGCGCGCCGGTGCGGCCGACAGGGGAAAGGCAGGAATCGTCAGAAGCCACGCCCCGTTGGGCAGGAATCGGGCAAGAAACCGGGGGGTTTGCCCTCTTTTCAATCTTTGACAGAAATGCATTTACCGGTTATTATGATATTGCCCTACCTCAGAAAGCGACCGCACGGTCGCAAGTGTTCGATGTTCGACCGAAAGGAGCCAGATCATGCACAGTCTGATGTCCATTGACCGTTTTCATGCCATGATGACGTCATCCAAACCGGATAGTCCTCTGATGGCGACACTGCGCCAGGTGAGAATCGTCCAGGGGCCAGAGCGCATTGCGCTGCGCAGCTCTAAGGGAACCAGCCCATATTTTGTGTGGACTGGGTGGAACCTCTAACGTCTTGTGGCGCTTCGCTCCCCGATAGACGATGCGCCAAACCAACTCATTGAACCATAGCGTGTGGGATTTCCCACACGCTATGGTTTTGTTGACTGCGCTGCGCCCCCTGCCCGAGAGGCGTTATGACCAACGAACAGATCATCCATGTGCTTTTGAGCCTCCCGGAGATTGCAGATTGGCCGCAGATGACAGCTCTCCTGACGCGCATGAGCGACAGGGTGCGTATGGACTGGCTGCTGCCCGTGTTCGGCTGCCAGGCGGTTGGCGGTGCGGAAGAGGACGCGTTGCCCGGCGTAGCGGCCATTGCCTGTTCACAGATCAGCATCATTCTGGCCGACGATCTGCTGGACGAAGACCCGCGGGGCGAGCATCACCGCATCGGCGTGGGTCAGGCCGCCAACCTGGCCCTGGCCTTTCAGGCCGCGGCTTTCCGCGTGATTGATCGGGCGCCTGTGCCGGCGCCGCGGCGCGCAGCCGTGCAGGGCAGTCTGGCCGCCCTGGCGCTGAAAACCGCCTACGGTCAGTGGCTCGATGTGCAGAACTTCCAGAGCGAAGACGACTACTGGCGGGTTGTCGAGGCGAAAAGCACACCGTTCTACGGCGCAGCCCTGGAGCTGGGCGCGCTGCTCGGCGGCGCCAGCGCTGACGTTGCTGCTGCGCTCCACACCATTGGCGTCCAACTGGGCGAGATCGTGCAGTTGTTCGATGACCTGGAAGACGCTATGCAGGCGCCGGCCGGGCCAGACTGGACCCAGGCGCGTAACAACCTCCTGATTCTCTATGCCCGCACGGCTCCGCACGAGGCGCGTGCGCGTTTCATTGATCTCATGCCGCACGTGCGTGAACCGGAGAATTTGCGCGCGGCGCAGCAGATCCTCATCGAAAGCGGCGCGGTCAGCTACGCCATGTACCAGGCGGTGGCGCGTTATCAACGCGCGCGCCAGCGTCTGGCTGATCTCGCCTTGCCTCAGCCGGCGCCGATCCAGGATGCGTTGACCGCGCAAATGGCGCCTCTCCGCGCCATGCTGCAAGAAAACGGACTTGATGTTCCTCCCGAACTGATGATTTAGGGAGTGGACCTGTGGATCGAGACTCTGATCCTCCACCGGCTGCAGGCCGCGAGCGCCGCACGACGCGGGCCGATCGGCCGACCGTCAGCTTGAAGCTGGACGGGCCGTTGTCGTTTGTGGCCCTGGCTGTGCTGAGCGTCTGTTTGCTCTACATTTTTGCCTATCCGCTGCTCGGCCATTATCCCGGTCTGAGCCTGACCCACGAATGGGTGGCGCTCGACACCGACGACTGCCATCCCGACCGTTCCTGGTGTCGTCAAAACCAGGCGCAGGTGCTGCCCGGCGATCGTCTGTTGCAGATTGGCGATCTGTCCTTTGCGGCGTACACGAGCGATCGCAGGCTCGTGCCGTTTGGCGCCTATCGCGCAGGCGAACCTGTGCCCGTCGTTCTGGACCGCAACGGCCAGACGATGCAGATCACTTGGTATCTGCCCGAAAACTCCAGCCTGGCCTGGAATATCGCCCTGTTCAATCTGCTCTTTGCGTTCCCCTTTTGGCTGTCCGGCACGGTGGTGATCCTCTTTTTGCGCCCTCGTGACACGCGCTGGGGCCTGATGGTGCTCTTCAACTATCTCATTGCCATCTGGCTGGCGGCCGGTTTCACTTCGAACACGCACCTGGCCGGCTCTGCCTACCTGGTGCGGGTAGCCGGCTGGCTCATGATCCCGGTCTTCGTCCATCTGCATCTGCGCGTACCCTCCCCACTCGTGCGGTTCCACCCGCGGTTTTCCCTGGCGCCCATCTATCTCACCTTTGTCATCCTGGCTTTGAGCGAGCTGTGGGCCTTGCCGCCTCCGCGCGCCTACATCATAGGCGACGCCCTGGCCGTGTTTGTCAGCCTGGGGATTATCGCCTACCGCTTCTTCAACCCGATGGCGTCTGCAGACCGGGTCGCGACGCGGCTCATGCTGGCCGGTGTGGCCCTGGCCTTCGGCCCCGGTTTGGTTCTGTGGGTCATCCCAACCCTCGTTGACCCCAACCCGCCGGCCGTCAATACGGTGATCTTTGCCACCCTGGTCTTACCGGTGTTGCCCCTGTTCTACACCTACGCCGCCTACAAGCATCACCTGGGCACGCTGGAGTTCCGCGCCAATCGCCTGCTCGGCGCCTACAGTTTCATTTCACTGTACGGCACAGCGTTCCTGTTCGTTTTTTCACTCTTGGGCCGCTGGCTGCGTCTCAGCACCAACGCCCTGCTGGCCTATCTCGTTTTTTCGGCCGCGTTCGTGATCGCGGCCATACCACTGCGCCAGTGGTTCGTGCGCCTTGTGGACCGCCTGGCCTATGGCACCGCCTATGACCCCGCCGACCTGATTCGCGCCTTTGCCGACCGTATTCCCCTGGCGCTGACCTCCGAAGACCTGACGCAGTTGTTGATGCATGAGGTGATGCCCAGCCTGTTGATCCGCCAATCGGCCCTGGTTGCCATTGCCGGCGAAGCAGCGCCTGCCCAAAATGACCTGCATGTTGAGGCGATCTACGCCCAAAATGTCACTGTACCTGTCCGCTGGTCGCAGTCTATGCTGGACGACGTTGTGACTGGCGCGGGGCGTTACCGCTTTCGTGAGGCGACAGAGCTCAAACAGGGCCTGGGCTGGGTCAGGTTGGTGGTGACACTGGCCATTGGCGAAAACCGTCGCGGCCTCTGGTTGCTGGGCGAGAGGAACCCCGATGATTTCTACCCCCAGAAGGACATTGACCTGCTGACCACCCTGGGCAAACAGGTTGGCATGGCGCTGCACACCGCCAGTCTGCTCCTGGAGAGCCGGCGCTTCGTTCAAGACCTGAAGGCGCTGCACACGGTCAGCAGCATGGTGGCCAGTTCGCTGCAGCCGCAAGAGGTGTACAAACGCACGGTCGAGACGTTGGCGCAGGTATTCGGGTACACCTTCGTCAGCATTTACCGCGTCGAAGGTGAGCGCCTGCGCCTGCAGCACCAGGTGGGGTATGACCCGCAGCACCTGATCCAGGAACTGCCGCTGACGACCGGGGTGATGGCGCGGGCCGTGCGCAGCGGGCAGCCTCAATTCGTGCAAGATGTGAGCCTGGATCATGATTTTCAGCGGGAGTCGCCCGCGTTGGTCTCGGAGATTGCCGTTCCGGTGCGCAGCGCCGACCAGGCGCTGGGCGTCATCAATGTCGAGTCCGCAGCGCCCGGTCAGTTGACTCCGAATGACCTCGATTTGCTCTTGATCCTGGCCAATCAACTGGCGATTGCCATTACCAACGCCGGCCTGTTCGACACCGTGGCACGCCAGGTGCAGCAGTTGGAGCTGCTGCGAGAGATCAGCCTGCACATGGCAAGCAGCCTGGATCTCAAGCAAGTGCTGGACACCATTGCGGCCGCGGCGATGGCTCTACTGCGGCCGGGCAACATACACATTTTCCTGTACGATCAGCCGCAAGATCGTTTTGTCTTTGGCAGCGCCCTGTGGCAAGATGGTCGGCGCACGCCGGTGGCCACAACACTGCGACCACATGGCCTCAGTTACCAGGTGGTGCGCAGCGCCGCGCCGGTGATCATTGACCATGCCCATCAACATCCGCTCTATGCCGAATGGGCCGACCCAACCACCGTGCCCCAGGCCATTGCCGGCGCTCCCCTGATGCGGGCCGGCCGCGTGCTCGGTGTTTTTACCACAGCCTTTTTCGACCGCCAGACGATTGCCAGCCAGGATCAGCAATTGCTCACCCTGTTGGCCGATCAGGCGGCCGTGGCCGTGGACAATGCGCAGCTCCACGCCGCGGCGCTGCGCCGCGTGCGCGAGTTCGAATCGCTGCGCCAGGTGGAGTTGGCGTTGGCCAGCAATCTGAACCTGGACCAGCTTCTGCAGACCATCGTGGCCCAGGTGATCGCCCTGGTGGATGCGCAGGGCGCGGGGCTTTACATCTATCTGCCGGCGCTCGATCAGCTTGAGCTGCGGGTGTCACAGCAGCCGGCTTCGTGGCCGCGCGACTTCAGCGGAACGCGCTTGCGGCGCCATGAAGGGCTGGCCGGCGCGGTTCTGGCGTCCAACCGGATCATCATGACTCATGACTATCACGCCAGCTACCGCAGCGAATCTTTCGACAATGTGCCGATCAGTTCGGTGATGGGAGCGCCGTTGACCTGGGGCAGCGAGTTCTTGGGGGTTTTGGTCATTTACAACACCGATGCCGGGCGTGTTTTCAACCTGGACGATCAGCATGTGGTGAGTCTGTTGTCCGGCCAGGTGGCCGTGGCCATTGTCAACGCTCGCCTGTACGAAGATGCCCGCTTGCGCGCCGAAAAATTGGCTGTGGCCTATGCCGAGCTCAAACAGCTCGATCGCCTGAAGGATGAATTCGTGCAAACGGTTTCGCACGAACTGCGCACGCCCCTGACTTTTGTGTGCGGCTACGTGGACCTGCTGTTGGAAAACGTGATGGGCGATCTCAGCCCGTCGCAGCGCGAGGCGCTGACGATTGTGTCCGAACGCGCCGCGGCCATCGTGCGCCTGGTGAACGATATCATCTCGATGCAGCAGGCCGAGCTGGAGCCGCGCCAGTATCAGCCGGTTGACCTGGGCAGCCTGGTGCGCGCGTACAGCGAAAGCGCGGCGATGACCGCGCTCAGGCAGGGCGTCGAGATGGAGGTGATCGTGACGCCTGATCTGCCCCCGGTGCTGGGCGACGCTGATCGCTTGGGCGAGGTGCTCGACAACCTGCTTGGCAACGCCATCAAGTTCAGCCCCAACGGCGGCGTGATCCGAGTGACAGCAGAACCAACGCTGGCTCGCCTGGGCGACGACGACGCGCGGCCGGGCATCAAGGTCACCATCCAGGATCAGGGCATTGGCATTGCGGCCGACCAGCAGGCGCGCGTCTGGGAGCGGTTCTACCAGGTGGACAGCACCAAGACGCGACGCTTTGGCGGCACCGGCCTGGGGCTGGCCATTACCAAACGGATCGTTGCGGCGCACGGCGGGGTTGTCGGTGTCGAGAGCAAATTAGGGGCCGGCAGTTCTTTCTGGTTCATCATTCCTGCCTACCAGCCCGTGAGTTGAGCGCACTCAGCCCAGCACGGCCGACCAGACCAGCGCAAAGTCCTGCGGCCCGCGGGCCACGTTATAGGCGCGCACGGTGATCAGATAGCGGCCGGGCGCTGGCTGACTCAACAGCGCCATCTCCACGTTGTTTTTGCGGTCGAAGCCGCGGTTGAAAGGGGCCGTGAACTGATTGCCATGATAGTTTTGGCCGCTTGGCGAGGTGACAATCAGATCGAGGTCGTTCACCAGGCTGGCGGTTTGGCCCGCGGAGCCGGGGTAATCGCTCCAGGCAAGCGTCACCTTAAGCGGCTGGCTGCTGTCAGCGACAACGGCTGCCAGGCGCACCGAACGGCCCGTGGTCAGGCCGCGGGTGCGTTCGTACATACTGATGACGCGCGGGGCTGGCGGCTGCACGCAATTCAACAGGTGAACATGGCCCCACCCTTGCTCGAAATCGTAAGGAACATCTCCCGCGGCCGTTCCGAAGCGATAGGGACGATACTCAGCGCCATGCAGGAGCAGGGCTTTGAGCAGGGCCGCGCTGGGATTGCGCCGCCCACGCTGGCGCAGGAACTGGCGCAGCAAGGTCAGCGCGCCGGTGGTGAGCGGGGTTGCCATGCTGGTGCCGCCATCCACCATGTAGTCGCGCGGCAGCGGCGGATAATCGCCCCAGCCATGATTGCCATGCAGCAGACGGGAGCGGGTGGAGACGATGTTGGTGCCAGGCGCCATCACATCGGGCTTGATGCGGCCATCACGGGTGGGGCCGCGGCTGCTGAAGGCAGCCACGTCGTCTGCATCGTCGCTGGGACCGTCCCGGCGAATCGGATCGCGCGGATAGAAACCGGGCCACAACTGACCCCAGGTAGCCTGGTAGCCCAAGCCCTCGCGTGTGCTTTCGGATGCGCCCACCGCGATGCAATTTTTGGCGGTCGCCGGCGGCGTAATGCTGCCCGCGTCAATTTTGCCGTCGCGGTCGTCGTCGGCGCCATCGTTGCCGGCTGCGACGACCACCACGAAATCTTTGTGGTCCCAGACGAAGCGATCGAGCGCTTCGGAGAAGTTGTCATACGCGCCGTAGGCGCCGCCGCCCCAACTGTTGTTGTGAACCCGGACACCAGCCTCGTAAGCTTTGTTGAAGAAGGCGTAGAGGTCAGCCGGCAGTCCGGCGAGTCCAAAAGGGGCGGGGGCCCTTCCGTAGCGTTGTTGAAAGGCCCGGCGATAGGCGGGCGTCCATTCCAGTTTCTGTTCGATGGCCTGGAACACCAGGGTTGCCTCCGGCGCGGCGCCGCGAATCAGCTCAGATTCCTGGGCCGAGGCTGCGCCCGAACCGAGAACAGAACCGGCCACGTGCGTGCCGTGCCCCGAATCGAGATCGGCCGGGCCATCGTTGCCATCCTTGTTCAAGATCACGCTGTTGTAGTCGGACGAGATAGGCCAACTTTGCACAGCAAGCACGCGACCGGCGAAATCGGGGTGGATGTTGTCCGGTTCCCCGGAATCAAGCCCGGTGTCGGCAACGCCAACGATCTCGCCTTTGCCCGTCAACCCTGGCGCGTGCGGCGGCGTCACCTCCAGGATGTGCATCAGGCGGGCGGCCACGTTGTTACGCACCTGCCGCAGCAAGAACTGATCCACCGATTTGACGCCGTGGATGCCGGCCAGGGCCAGCACCTTTTCCTGCAGATCGAGCGCGCCGGGCGCAAAGGAAACGCTGATCACCGTGGTTGCAGGGTCAGGGCGTTCTCCCAGGCTGCCCCCCAGATCGGCAATGGCGGGCAGCGCAGCTTGCAGCAGCTCCGGCGTAAAGAAGCGCACCGTGAACGTACTGATGAGCGGCTCCGAGACCAGCGGGTCGGCGACCGCGCCGGGCGCGTCGGTTCTGGTCGTCGCGACGGCGTCATGCCCCTGCGGCGCTACCCCGCGACGCGTTGGTTCGGCCAGGCTCTCGCGCAGGTCAGGCGAGACCCGCAGGTTCGGCTCGAAATAGCCGATCCAGCGCACGAAATCAAGGCGCTGCACGGTTTCGAACGCGTCCCCGGAAAGTTCAACCACGTAGGCATACGAGGGCAGCGGCTCGCGCAGGACTGCCCCCGCCTCGGCCACGGCTTGCAGCCACTCATCCTTGATGGGGCCGATGAACTGCACCAGGTAATGGTGCGGCACGGCGTCCATCGCTGATACGCCGCGTGTGCCAACGGCCGCCCCCGCGACCGATTGCGGCGAAGTCGAAGTATCAATGATCTCCCCACCGACATCAATCTCATCAATGCCGTCCAACACCTCGATGGAATAACCGTCGTCTGTCAACCGCTCGAGCTGCTGGGCGGTCACTTCAACCAGCATCGAATCGGCATAGGTGGTCAGCACCGACGAAACCTGGCCCTTGAGCGTGCGTTGCTGGCGCTTATTAGCGTAAATGACTGCTGTTTGCAGCATGGGCAACCTCCTGTCGTTCATTCAGATCCAAGGCGTGCATATCCACGGCGTGATGTTCACGCCGGCCTGTGCAACCACAGGCGCTCTCTCCCAGGTAGTGTAGCACCAGACGCACGGACGCGCAAGACAACTTCGATCTCCTCTCTCCTCTCTCCGGCCTCACTCCTCGCGCCTCACTTTCAACCACAAATCAACCGCCCTCCACGTAGATCTCTGATCTCCGCTCTCCGCTCTCCGCTCTCCAATCTCCGCTCTCCTCTTGCCCATCTCCCTGACTTGCATTACAATCCCTCCCATGATGCAAACCGCTGTCCAAGATCCTTTTGCCCATGCGACCAGCGCCGCCAATATCGAGCGTTTCCGTGGTTTTGCGGCGCGCTACGATGCGGCGCGGCCGGCGCCGCCGTTGGCTATCCCGCACATGCTGATGCAACTGGCGCAGACCTCGCGCCCGCGGCTGGTGGTTGACCTGGGGAGCGGCACGGGCCTCTCCACGGTCATTTGGGCGCCGTTAGCCGACGCGGTGATTGGCGTCGAACCGGGAGCCGACATGCGGCGCCAGGCCCAGGTGCGCACCGCGGCGCTGCCGGACTCGGCGCATGTCACCTACCGTGAGGCGGTAGCCGCTGCAACCGGGCTGCCGGCGCAGTGTGCGGACATTGTCACCTGTTCGCAGGCGCTGCACTGGATGACCCCGGCGCCAACGCTGGCCGAAGTCGGCCGCATCCTGCGTCCTGGCGGCGTTTTTGCGGCCTATGACAACGACTGGCCGCCGGTTGTCGCGTGGGAAGCAGAGGCCGCCTACAATCGCTGCCTCAGCCGCGCCCTGCACCTGGGGCACGCGCGGCAGTTGTTCGGCGCCAGCCGGTCGTGGGACAAGGAAGGGCATTTGGCGCGCATGGAGGCCAGCGGCCATTTCCGCTATTGTCGTGAGGTGCTGATTCACCACCAGGAGATGGGCAACGCTGAGCGCCTGGTGGCCGTTGCGCTGAGCCAGGGCAGTGTGGCTACCTTACTCAAGGCCGGCCTGAGTGAGGATGAGATTGGCATCACGTCGTTGCGCGCGGTGGCGCAGCGAACCCTGGGCGATACGCCGGCGCCGTGGTTGTGGAGCTATCGGGTACGCGTGGGCATTCGCTGAGCAGGGGCCACGGCTGTGCGCCCACGAATCAATCATCAAGCCAGTTACCCAGGAAAGGGATACGAGCATGACCGACCGTTTGGACATCATGGAGATTGACACCGACAGCCGTTACTGGCGTCAGCAGTTCCTGAAGCTGCCGTTTCATCTGTATCGCCATGTGCCGCAGTGGACGCCGCCGCTGGCGCCGGACGCGGCATTGATGCTGGACCGTGAGCGCCACCCCTTCTTCCGTCACTCGGACGCCATCTTTTTGCTGGCGCGGCGTAACGATGAAACCATCGGTCGCCTGGCCGTGCTCGACAACGCCAACTACAATGCCTACAATCACGAGCGCAGCGCGTTTTTTTATCTGTTCGAGTGTATTGATGAGCGCGCGGTGGCCCTGGCCCTGTTCGAACATGGCTTCGCCTGGGCGCGACGCCGCGGCCTGGAGCAGATGAAAGGCCCGCGCGGCCTCAGCGCGTTGGACGGCATTGGGCTGCTCGTCGAAGGCTTCGAGCACCGTCCCGCCCTGGGCATTCCCTACAACCTGCCCTATTACCCGGCCCTGGTCGAAGCGGCCGGTTTCGAGCGCCTGGACGATTCGGTCTCTGGCTACCTCAGCGCGACTGCAAAATTTCCAGAGAAGATTCACCAGGTTTCGGAAATGGTGCAGAAACGCCGCGGACTGCGCGTGGTGCGCTACGAAACCCGGCGTGATCTGTTGCAGTTGACGCCTCGGCTCGGCGATCTCTACAACAACTCGTTGGGCGGCGTCAGCGGCGGGGTGCCGTTGACCGCGGACGAAATGCAGGCGATTGCCAATCAGATCTTGCGCTACGCCGATCCTCGCCTGGTTAAGATCGTGATGAAAGAGGATGAACCGGTCGGCTTTTTGCTGGCCTACCCTGATATCTCGGCGGCAGTGCAGCGCACGGGCGGCCGTCTGTGGCCGCTGGGCTGGATGGACCTGCTGCGTGAACTCAAACGCACCAAATGGGTCAATATCAACGGCGCGGGCATCGTGGCGAAGTATCGAGGCCTGGGCGGCATGGCCATCCTCTTCAGCGAGATGCAAAAAAGTCTGGCCGAGGGCCAATTCGAACATGCCGACCTGGTGCAGATCAGCGTTTCCAATGACAACATGCAGCGTGAACTGCGCGACCTGGGCGTGGATTTCTACAAGATGCACCGCCAGTACACGCGTGCGTTGGTGTAGGTTCGGCCTCCTGGCCGGACGACGTTGGCTGAGGGAAGCGAACTCCGTGGCGGAGGGTGTCGTCATGCCGGAGGCGTGACCGACGGTTGGGGGGTGGGCCCGGAGCCCCGAACTGGTTCGGAAGGCTGACCGGACAGCGCGCGGCTCAGCGCAATCACCTGCCGCGTGTCGGCCAGCATGGGCAGGCCGGCCATCTCATCCAGGCTGAACCAACCGATGGCGGCTGCATCATCGGCCGCAACCGGCTCCCCGCCCTGGTAATAGGCCAGGTAATCCAACACGACAAAATGATAGCGCACGCGACCCTGTTCATCGGGCAGGATCGGTTCGAACGCGGCCACGAGCGGGCCAACCTGTACGTTGAGCCCGGTTTCCTCACGCACTTCACGCACTACGGCCGCGGCCAGCGTTTCGCCCACCTCCACCAGCCCGCCGGGTAAGGCCCACAAACCCTTGTTTGGCTCGCGGCCGCGTTGCACCAACAGGATTTGGGCGGTCTGCGGTCGCCAGATCAGCGCACTGACGCCCAGCAGGGGCGCGGATGGATATTCGCGTTGCATGGTGGTTGGCTCCTGGGGGCCGGTTCAGGCCGGCGTCGTTGGGTCAAAATCGGGCGTTAGCGGCGGCGGCGCGGCTGGCAGGCGACCGGCCCAAAAATCGTCAGCGCCCGCGACATCTTAGGCCAGCCCGCGCGCCAGCAGCGGTAGGAACTGGTCCCATGCAGTCAGCCTGGCATCAGGGACGACCTGGGATGTCGCCGCCAGATTCACTGCGTGGGGCAGCAGGGCGAGAAGCACGCCGCGCAGCCCAAATTCCTGCGCCGGGGCTACATCCTCATCGAAGCGGTCGCCGATGGCAACCGCCTGGTAGGGCGCTGCGTCCCAAAAATTGAGCGCCACCTCGAACAGTTTCGTCTTCGGTTTGCGCTGCTCCACCGTTTGTGAGCTGAGAACCACATCCGCCAGGCCGTGTAGGCCCAACCGGCGCACCGTGCGCTGCAAGACGCGGTCGCAGTTGTGGTTGGCGACAATGCCCAGGTGATAGCCGTCAGCGTACAGCGCGGCCAGCGTCTCATAGGCGCCCGGCAACAGGACGCTGGCTTCGATGAAGGGCGCAAAGTGGGCATCCACGGCCTGCCGCACCAGCTTGCGATCCAATGCCACATAGCCGTAGAACTGCGCCAGGAAGGCCAGGGTGTCATCGGCGGTGTGTTCGTCCTGCTCCTGGACCGATTTGCTGGCGGCAAATTCCAGCGCCTTGAGCCACTGCAGCTCGAAATCGCCCGGCAGATCAAGCCCGGCGCCGCGCAGCACAGCAGCGGCGGCGTTGGCGCCTGCTGCGGCCAGCTCAGCTTCCGGTTGGGTCAGCGTTGCCAGGGTGTCATCGAAATCGAAAAGGATGGCCTGGATGCCGCGTTCATGAAACGGGATGCTGGTCATTGTTTGACGCCGATGGCGATGAAGTCGCGGGCAAAGAGCGAAGGCCAATGACGGGCCAGCCAGGTGTAGGCCTGACGCACACCGGGCCAACGCAGGAAGAAGGGGTACAGCCCCGAGACCCACAGGCTGGCGCTGCCATCGGTGCGAACGATGCGCACGCGGCGCGCCTTGAGCAGGGCGCGCGCTTCGGCCAGGGTGAAGAAGCGCAGGTGGGTGAGATCGGTGGGGCTGTTGCGCACGTAGGGAAAGCGGCCGGTCAGCAGCCACCAACGGCAGCGCCAGTGAGCGATGTTGGGCAGGAGAAGCACCAGCTTGCCGCCCGGCTTGAGCACGCGCACGCATTCATCGAAGGCTTTGTCGAAGAAGTAGCGGTGCTCCAGGCCCGAATCGGAGACGACGGTGTCGAAGGCGCCGTCGTCGAAGGGCAGCGGCGCGCTGTCCAGATCCACTTGGTGCGCCTCGATGCCGCGCTCACGCGCCCGCCCCACCGCCACATGCGACATGTCAACGCCGGTGACGCGGTTGCCCTTGTCGGCCAGTTGGCGCGCCAGCACCCCAGGCCCGCAGTCCACGGCCAAGACGTTCTCCCCCTGGCCCACGTAGCTGGCGACAATGTCCAGCCTGGTCTGGTCGAAGATGTCAGGCTTGGCGCGCCAGTAGTCATCGTAGAAATTGACGAGGTCCATGCTCTAGTTTTCCTCTGGCGGGCCGAGGCGTTGGAAATAAAAAGTGAAGATGGGAAAGCCGTTTTCGTAGCACCAGGCTTCGCGCGTGGTCGGCGTGAGATCGGGAAAGTGCGCTGCCAGGCTGTCATCGTGCGGTGTGAACAGCCCGCTGGCGGTGACGATTTCCTCGATCAACTCGGCGTAGCCCGGCACATCGGTGCGCACATGCATGATGCCGCCGGGTGCCAGGCCGCGCGCCAGCAAGGTCACGCTGTAGTCGGCGAACATGCGCTTGTACTGGTGGCGCCGCTTCCACCAGGGGTCGGGCAGGAGGACATGCAGCACGGACGCGCAGGCCGGCGGCAGGGAACGCGCCAGCGCGTAGCGGGCATCGTCGGCCGAAACCCACAGATTGGGCAGCGGCCGGGTTTCAGCGGCTTTCAGCACGTGACGCAGCAGGTGCCAGCGCAGCTCGAAGCCGATGAACTGCCTCTCCGGGTGTTTTTGGGCGCGGTCGAGCAGGAAATTGCCATCGCCAAAACCGATCTCGATCTCCAGCGGCCCGCGTGCCAGGAAAGCGGTCAGCCGCTGCCGGTACTGCTCGTGCAGACCATCGCCGTTCGGCTCCAGGTCAGCCACTTGAAAGAGCGGCTTGTCCAGCGGCGCGCGCAAATAGCCGGCGTGCTGCAGGCGCTGTAAAGGGTCGCCGCCGGCCAGCCCCTTGCCGGTTTGCAGGTTTTCGGCCGTGAAGGTCGGCGCGGTGGGGTCAACGGTGAATTTTTCTGGAAAGCCGCGTTCAGTCATTGAGTTCGTATCTGCCTGAAAGGATCTATTTCATTCGCACGGCATGCGCACGCTGTGCGCCTGTACCGACGGGGCGTAGTTTAGCACAGGTTGCGGGCAGGTGCAAGCAAT
>JAYRVL010000175.1:0-4415 GCA_041918575.1 Anaerolineae bacterium
AAGCCGAGCCGGGCGCGAATCTCCTTCAGAATCTGGCGTGCGATGGTCCACTGGCGCTGCGTGAGCGGCGAGGCGGCAGGTACCTCCAGGTCATCACCGTGTTTCGCCACCCGCTGGCTTTCGACCGCGCCATCCCCGTTGCTTGCCGCTGCCAAGACCACTGGCGCGGTTTCTCCTTGCAGCAGCCGCACCCATTCCAGGGCTTCGATTACTGAGAACTGCGTCACCACATCGATGTTTTGATTGGCGATCGTCACGGCCAGGGCTTCCGGCCGCAGGCGCTTACCGCCGCAGGACGGGCACGGCCGCGAGGTCATCAGTTGTTCCATTTCGGTGCGAATGTAGTCCGAACTGGACTCACGATAGCGCCGCTGCAAATGCGGAATGACCGCTTCGAAGGTCGTTTCGTAGGTGCGCAGTTGGCCGGCTGTGTTGTGATAGGTAATCGCCACCGACTCTGCCTGACCGGGGCCGAACATGATGGTCTCGCGCTGGCGGTTGCTCAATTCCTTCCACGCAACCGTGAAGGGGATGTGGTGCTTGGCGCACAGGGCGCGCAGGAGCTGGCGATAGTGATTCTCCTCGTCCTTTTGTCCTTGCTTGCCCCAGCCGCTGACATTGAGCGCGCCCTCTGCCAGCGACAGATCAGGATTCGACGCGATCATTTCAGGGTCGAACTCCATCTGCACCCCCAAGCCGCTGCAGGTCTGACAGGCGCCGTGCGGCGAGTTGAACGAAAAGGTGCGCGGCTCGATCTCCGGCAGGCTGATGCCGCAGTGAACGCAGGCGAAATGCTCAGAGTAGAGGCGATCGGTGGGCGGCGCATCCCGCTGCGTCACGTCACTGACCAGGATGGCGCCGCCGCCCAGGCGCAGCGCGGTCTCCACCGAGTCGGTCAGGCGGCTGAGGTCGGGGCCGCTGTCGCCATCTCTTGCCACCACCAGGCGATCCACCACCGCTTCGATGGTGTGATTCTTGTAGCGATCGAGCTCGATTTCTTCATCCACATCATGCACCTCGCCGTCGACGCGCACGCGCACGAAGCCGGCCTTGCGCACATCCTCGAAGATGCCTTTGTGCTCGCCCTTGCGCGCCTGGATCAACGGCGCCAGGATCAAGATGCGGCTGCCGGCAGGCATCTCCTGGATCGAATCAACGATCTGTTCGGCGCTTTGCTGCGCAATTTCGCGGCCGCAGTTGGGGCAGTGCGGGGCGCCCACGCGGGCGTAGAGCAGGCGTAAATAGTCGTAGATCTCGGTGGTGGTGCCCACGGTGGAGCGCGGGTTGCGGCTGGCGCCCTTCTGGTCAATCGAAATGGCCGGACTGAGGCCCTCGATCTGATCCACGTCGGGTTTTTCCATCAGGCCCAGGAACTGGCGCGCATAGGCCGACAGCGATTCGACATAGCGGCGTTGGCCTTCGGCGTAGATGGTATCGAACGCCAGCGACGATTTGCCCGAACCGGAGAGACCGGTGATGACCACGAGCTGGTCGCGCGGCAGCTCGACCGTGATGTTCTTCAGGTTGTGTTCGCGTGCCCCGCGAACAATCAATTTGTCATGGGCCATGACCAGGTTCTCCGCATGTAGTTCGGCGCAGCAAAGCACTAAGAAACCGGGTTCCACTCATGAAACCCGGTTCCAGTATCAGCGAAATTGGTCAACGAGCAGCGAGGCTGACTACTTTTTCTTCGTCTCTTCGGGCGGCAGTTCTTCACCCTTGGCGGCCTTGCCCTTGACCACCACTTCCGGCTCAGCGGGCGCGCCCGCGGCAGTGGATTCCGCGGTCTCGTCAGAGGCAGCGGCGCGAGTGCGGCTGAGCGTTACCACGGCGTCGTCGGCCGCCACAGCCAGTTTGACATTGGCAGGAATGACGAGATCCGCGGCGTGCAGGATGTGGTGCTCGGCTGAGAATTTACTGATGTCAATCGTCAGGGCATCGGGAATGTTGCCGGGCAGACAAGACACCGTGACCGTCTCCATGTTGTGAACCAGCACATAGTCACTGCCCAGGCTGGAGGGCAATGCACCTATCAGCTTGACCGGTATATCAATCTCGATCGCTTCGGTCATGGAGACCTGGTAGAAGTCCACGTGCAGAGGATTGCGCTTGACAGGATGGCGCTGCAGTTCCTTGATGAGCACGGCCACCTGGCGAGCGCCCAGGTCAAGCGTGGTCAGGTGCGTCAAGGCGCCCTGTCTGACTGCCTTGTCAAGATGAATTCGTTCGACCTGAATGGATTCGGCCGGGATATTGTGCCCGTACATTACCGCCGGCACCAGTCCCTGCCGGCGCAGTTGATTGACATGAACAGAGGGGTCGCGCTGCTGCGCCGCCAATGAAATTTGAGCCACGATTCTACAGTCTCCTTCTTCCGCTGAACTTCCTGATTGAACGCCTTGCCACGTTTTCTTTGCACATCATTTCGTTTTTTGCATATGCCGCGCAAATAAAGGCGCCTGGAAACAGGCGCTGGTCTATTGTACCTGAGGGGTGACAATTCGTCAAAGTCGTACAGGGCATCGCGTCAGCGCAGGCGGCGGTACACGGATCAACACAGTCAACACGGATACAAGAAACGATCGGTGTGAATTCGTGTTGATCTGTGTACTCATCCTGGCCCGTCAGGCGTGACTGCCATCGCTCGCCTCGCTACGTCTCTGCGGTGCTGCGACCGCGCGCGGCCCGTGCGGCGGCGTCGCCGTACCAGTTGACGAAGAAATCGTGCAGCTCGCTGGAATTGACGACGCGCGCCAGGCTCCAGTCCACGCCCGGCGGCGTGATGAAGAACGGATAGTCCTGCGGCCCGCCCAGCCCGCCATGCGTCGCCACATGCTCCTCGAAGCCGACCACCGACCCATCGGCATACCAGGCGCCCAACAGCACCAGGTCGCCGCTGTGCGGAAAGCGCACCAGGCGATCCACCTGCTGCAGTTCGGCGGCCGGATTGGCCAGGTGCGGCAGGGATTCTGCCAGTTGCGGGCTGTCCAGGCGCTGGACGCCGCGCGGGGTGACGCAGACCGCGTTGCCCTGTTCACGGCCCAAGACCAGGCCAAACCCGCTGTGAACGCGCAGCGCGCTGAGCAGATCCGGGTAGAGGATGGCGATCTCGCTGATATCCATCTGGTCGGGCGTCACTTGGAAATAGATGTGCGCCAGGCTGCCGGCCACGCGCACCACCACGTCGCTGCGCCGGGTCAGGTCATAGTCGGTCTGAATCTCCGGGTCTTGCGGCAGACCGCGGCGCAAGGCGCGGCGCAAGAGGCGCAGCAGGCGCTGCCCGCGCGGGGAAACCCGCGCCTCAGCGGCCAGCAGTTCGCCGTGCAGCAGATCATCCTGCATGGACGCCCAGGGCGCCTGTCCGCCCTGGATGTCCACCACCGCCTGCCCGACATGCGCCTTGATGAAGTCGCCCAGGGTTTGGTGAAAAAGCGTCTCGAAGGGCCGGCAGCGGCTCATGCCGTGATCGGACATGATGAACAAATCGTAGGCGCGGCGGTGACGGAACTGGCGCCGCGCCTGGTCAATCTCGTGGATACAGGCGTCAATGCGGCGCAAGGCGCGCAGGGCCTCGTCAGACAGGGGGCCGTGATGATGGGCGCGGTCATCGTAGCCGTAGTAGTCGGTGTAAATCGAGGGCACGCTGCGATAAACATCGAGCGCCACGGCGAAGGTCTGAATCTCACGAAAGATGACGTTGAGCGTCACCGGCGCGAGGGGCGAGAGCAGGGTGGCCAGGGGCGAGGTCAGCGCGATCGCCAGGCGGCGTAGCCGCGCCGCGGCGGGCGCCCGCGCCGGCCTGGCGCGCAGGCGCCCGCGCAGGGTGCGGACATATTCGCTGAGCGAAAGCCAGAGGGCGCGCAGGGAGCGCCGCGGGGTCAAGAGAAAGAGCAGGAAGAAGAACGAGCCGCGTACGTTTTGGCTGAAATGCTGGCGATCGAGCGCGGAGAGGGTCATCAGAGAGGTGCGCGCATGGCCGTCGAGCAGGTTGAAATAGCTGGAGCCGCCGGTCAGCAGCCCATAGCGGCCGGCGCCGACGCGTTCTTGCACGCGCTGCAGGTGGGCGGGCGCTTTGCAGACGATGGGCTGGCCGCTCTCTTTTTCGTACCAGCGGAAGGACGGAATGTCCCAATTGTTGCCGAACAACAAACCGGCCTGCACGGCCGGGGTGCTGCTGGGCAGGCCGCAGCGCCAGCGCTGCACACGCCAGCCCTCGCGCTCGATGAGCCGCTGCAGGTGCGGCATGGTTCCGCGGGCCAGCGCATCCAGCAGAAAACGGTGCGCCAGGCCGTCAATTTGTACGATGAGGAAGCCGCGCCGGCCATCGCCGGGCATGACGCCGCCGCCGAGACGCGACGCCAGCGCGCCGTACTTGCGGTTGTAATACCATGTGGCAAGCGCGGTCAGCCCATCAA
>JAYRVL010000176.1:0-4056 GCA_041918575.1 Anaerolineae bacterium
GCGCTATCCCGGCTTCGACCCGCGCTACGCCGGCCTGCCAGCGAGCGACATTCCGGCCACGGAATCGCTCAAGCTGACGCTCGATCGCGTGCTGCCCTACTGGCACGAAACCATCGCCCCGGCCGTCGAGGGCGGTCAGCGTGTGCTCATCGCCGCGCACGGCAACAGCCTGCGTGCGCTGGTCAAGTACCTGGACGACGTGCCGGAGGATGTCATCACCGAACTGAACATCCCCACCGGCTTTCCGCTCGTCTACGAGTTGGATGACAATCTCAAGCCAATCACCCACTACTACCTGGGCGATGCCGAGGCCGCGAAAAAGGCGGCTGAAGCCGTCGCCAAACAGGGCAGCGGTATATCCCGATAGAGCCGGACTGACGAAAGTAGCCATCACGCGACGCAATGAGGCGTTTTGGGGAATATCCAGTGTACGACCCAAACAAGGAGAGCAACATGTCAGCCGTTACCGTAGGGCAACCTGTGCAAACACTACAATACTTGCGCACCCTCCAGAATCTTTATGAACAGGGCTACCAGGACGAGGTGATTGATCTGACTGTGCGCAAGTTGTTGGAGCGACAAATACAGAGGGATGAAGCTCAACTGCACGAATTGGAAGCCGAGTTGGCGAACTACGAACGGCAGTTTGGCATGTCCTCACCGGAGTTCGCGGTCCGATATCAATCTGGAGAAGCGGGTGACAGTCTCGATGTGTTCGAATGGAATGTGATCTATAAGATGCATGTTCGACTCGCTTCGGCGCTGAGACTCATGAAGATCGGGCGGAACTAGTCAGCCATGTCTGTCGAAACGCGTCTTGATGATGAATATGCCATCCTCCTTTCCCATCCGTTGGTGGCGTCTGTCACTCTTGTCAAGCACAAAGTTAATCGCCTTGACGGTTATCTGCGCGCTCGTTGCATTCTGATCAATGGTGACTACTTGGAAGTGGCGTTACACCTGTCTGTCGTCAGTGATCGAACGATCATTGATGACTATCGCTATCAGTGGATGAATAAATCACAGACCGTTCTGCGTCGGCGTTGGGACAATACACCGCATCATCCAGAGTTGGCAGGTTTTCCAGACCACTGCCATGTGGCTCAGGCTATTCAGCCTTCCAAGCCAATGGATCTCGCCGCACTCTTGGATGAGATCTCCTGGCTAATAAGCGTATCCGATACGGGTGAGGATGATGACCAATAAAGTTATCTATTCGATGGTGGGCGTTGGGAAAGTCCACCCGCCGAACAAGCAAGTCCTGCGCGACATCAGCCTGGGCTATTTCTATGGCGCCAAAATCGGCGTCATCGGCCTCAATGGCTCCGGCAAGAGCACTCTCCTGCGCATCATGGCCGGCGTGGAAACAGAGTACATCGGGCAGACAGTGCTGTCGCCCGGCTACAGCGTCGGCTTCCTGCAGCAGGAGCCGCAGCTCGACAACGGCAAGACGGTGCGCCAGATCGTGGAAGAAGGCGTGCAGCCGGTTGTGGATGCCCTGCGTGAGTACGATGAAATCAACGCACGCTTCGAAGACGACATGACCGCGGATGAGATGGACGCGCTGCTGGCGCGCCAGGCCGAGGTGCAGGATAAGCTGGATGCCACGAACGCCTGGGACCTGGACAGCCGGCTGGAACTGGCCATGGACGCGCTGCGCTGCCCGTCAGGTGAAACGCCCATCAGCGTCCTTTCCGGCGGAGAGCGCCGCCGAGTGGGGCTTTGCCGGCTGCTTTTACAGGCGCCGGACATCCTTCTGCTCGACGAGCCGACCAATCACCTGGACGCCGAATCGGTGGCCTGGCTGGAGAAGCACTTGCAGCAGTATCCGGGCACGGTGATTGCCGTCACCCATGATCGCTATTTCCTGGATAACGTGGCCGGTTGGATTCTGGAACTGGATCGCGGCTATGGCATCCCCTGGAAGGGCAACTATTCCTCCTGGCTGGAGCAGAAGCAGCAGCGCCTGGCGCAGGAGGAGAAGAGCGCATCACAGCGGCAAAAGACCTTGCAGCGCGAGCTGGAGTGGCTGCACATGTCGCCCAAGGCCCGTCAGGCCAAGGCGAAGGCCCGCGTCAGCCGCTACAACGATCTGTTGACGCAGGACCCGGAACGCGCACGTGAAGAGCGCGAGATCTACATCCCGCCCGGCCCGCGCCTCGGTGATGTGGTCATCCGCGCGGAAAATGGCGCCAAAGCCTTTGGCGAGCGCCTCCTCTTCGAGAATTTGAGCTTCGATGTGCCGGCCGGCGCGATCGTCGGCATCATCGGCCCCAACGGCGCCGGCAAGACCACCCTGTTTCGCACCATCGTGGGACAAGAGACCCTGGACAGCGGCAGCCTGACCGTGGGCGCATCGGTCCAGTTGGCCTATGTGGATCAAACGCGTGACAATTTGGATCCCGACAAGAGCGTGTGGGAAGAACTGAGCGGCGGTCAGGACAGCATCCAGCTTGGGGACCGCGCCATAAACTCGCGCGCCTACTGCGCCCGCTTTGGTTTCAGCGGCAGCGATCAGCAGAAGAAGGTAGGAACGCTGTCGGGCGGTGAACGCAACCGCGTGCATCTGGCCAGGCTGCTGAAATCGGGCGCCAACGTCATCCTGTTGGACGAGCCAGGCAATGACCTGGATGTGAACACCCTACGCGCGCTGGAGGATGCGATCGAAGGCTTCGCCGGCTCGGTGCTGGTCATCTCACACGATCGCTGGTTTCTCGACCGTGTGGCAACCCACATGTTGGCCTTCGAGAACGACAGCCAGGTCTTTTGGTATCCCGGCAATTACAGCGACTACGAAACGGATCGGCGCAAGCGCCTGGGCGCGGCAGCCGAACGCCCACACCGTGTGACTTATCGCAAACTGCGACGGGCCTGAACGATTGTGAGCTACAAAGCGAGAGACGGTCTTGCAGCAAGACCGCCTCTCGTTTTCTTTTCTGCGGGATCCATCGGGAGATCCGTCGGCGCTTGTGACCGACCATTCTGCCAGGGGAACTGTGCAGACATCAAGCTCTTGGTGTCGGGAGGCTACGATCATTTCTGATCACGACTTGAGTATCGCACAGGAAGATAACGATCCAAATAACGAATCAGGCTCGATCTTCAAGACGCAGCGCCGACCGAGCCGGCCTGCGTGGATTCGACCCGCCCCTGACCGCCGCGCTGATCTGGGGGCGGTGCGGCCGTCGGCTGCGCGAACTGCTCGATGTAGGCGAGGGATTGGTGGCGAAAATAGGTGTTGTACAGTTCGGCGTAATGCCCGCCTGACCGCATCAGGTCGTCGTGACGGCCCTCTTCGATGATCTGGCCCTGGCGCATAACGATGATACGATCGGCGTGTTTGACCGTTGACAGGCGGTGGGCAATGACGATAGCGGTGCGGTCGGCCATGATCGTCTCCAGACCTTCCTGGATTTGCGCTTCGGTGAAAGGATCAACGCTGGCCGTGGCTTCATCCAGGATGAAGATGGCCGGATTCTTGAGCACCACGCGCGCCAGGGCCACTAACTGGCGCTGGCCCATGGAGAGATTGGCGCCGCGCTCGCCCACGTCCGTGTTCAAGCCAAAGGGCAGGTCGTTGAGCCAATCGCCGTGGCTGATGCCCATCGCGGCCTGCCCGACCTCTTCATCGCTGGCCGCGGGCTGGCTGTAGCGGATATTGTCGGCCACCGTGCCCGAGAACAAAAACGGTTCCTGGGGAACCAGGCCGATCTGTTTGCGGTAGCTGCCCAGGTCGAAACGCCGGGTGTCGCGGCCGTCCACCAGCAGTTGGCCGCCCTGAAACTCATAGAAACGCGTGATAAGCTTGGCAATGCTGCTCTTGCCCGCGCCGGTGTGACCGACGAGGGCGACTGTCTCGCGGGGACGGATGATCAAGGAGAAGGCCGGCAGCACTGTTTCTGTGCCGGTGTAAGTGAAGCGCACATCGCGAAACTCGATCTGTCCTGCAAGCAGGGGCGCCGGCTCGGCCGCTGTCTGCACCACCTTGGGCGCGGCGTCAATCAGGGCAAAGACACGCTCGGCCGCGGAAAGGCCATCCTGAAACTGGCTCCAAAA
>JAYRVL010000177.1:0-4977 GCA_041918575.1 Anaerolineae bacterium
ACGCAGCGCCAGGTAGCGCACGCCAGGCCCATTCTCGGCCAGCAGCCAGGGGAGCGGATCCGCTTTCAGAAGAGTATGCCCGGTCATGGATTGCCTCCGATGACATCGAATCAAAGCTCCAGCGTTTTCTCGATTTGCTTGCCACGTGAGAATTCATCTGCGCCGCTCAAATAGCCGCGATACTTGCCGCGTAGGCTTCGGCTCCGCTGAGCACGAGTCTTGGCGCGAAAGGCATCGAGATCTAGAATCGTCACCAGGTATAAGTGATTGCCGAAGTCTTGGATCGGCTCCAGCGGGCGCAGCAGACCATTTTCATAAGTGGCCTCGACGGTTCGAGGCGACATGATCGTCATGGACAGAGTCTCCTTATCAGGCTCCATTCTCGTTGAGTCAACCTATCACGAATTGTAGCACAAGGGTTCACATTGCGCCATCCGTAGGTTCAGTAATTCCACTTGACCTTTTCTTGACCTGTTCACCCTCTTTCTTGTCTCCTCTTTGACGCGCTCCTGAGTACACTGTTGTCATCTTCGACAAATCTCAGGATTTCTTTTTATGCTAGACAACCAACGACTTGATTCGAGTAAGGGCTACACCGTCATCGAGCGCACAGAAGCGCCCATCGCCCCGCAGAAGTCCATCCGGGCGCGGCTCATCGGCCAACCCCTGCGTAGCATTGACCTGCCGCATCAGACGGTCGGGAAGCTCGTGGGCTTGGCGGTGTTCGCGTCCGACGCGCTTTCGTCCACCGCGTATGCCACCCAGGAAATTTTGATCATCCTGGCAGCGGCCGGCACGCTGGCGCTCGGCTACGTCTTTCCCATCGCCATCGCCATCACCGCCCTGCTGATAATCGTCACTGTGTCCTACGAGCAGACGATTCACGCGTACCCCGGCGGCGGCGGCGCCTACATCGTGGCGCGCGATAACCTGGGCGAATTACCTGCACAGACCGCCGGCGCGGCCCTCCTCACCGACTACGTCTTGACCGTGGCGGTGTCCGTCTCATCTGGCGTCGCGCAAATCGCCTCTGCGTTTCCAGATCTGTTTCCCTATCGCGTACCGCTCGCAGTGGCCCTGGTCGCTGTTGTCATGTTGATCAATCTACGCGGGGTCAAGGAATCCGGTGCGACCTTCGCCTTGCCCACCTACTTCTTCATCGCGATGATGTTTGCCACGGTTGGCATCGGCCTGTTCCGCGCGCTATCCGGGACGCTGGGGACGGTGGTCAATCCCCCCCATGCGGTGCTGGAAACCGGTTTGGGCGTTGTGACCCCCTTCCTGCTCCTGCACGCCTTCTCCAGCGGCACGGCCGCGCTGACCGGCATCGAGGCGATCTCCAATGGCATCACGGCCTTCCGCGAGCCGCGCAGCCGCAACGCCGGCATCACCTTGATTTGGATGGCGGCCATCCTGGCTACGTTGTTTCTCGCCATCAGCTTCCTCTCGCGCGTCATAGCCGCTGTGCCCTCCGAGGAGGAGACGGTCATCTCGCAACTGGCCCGGACCGTGTTCGATGGACAAGGCCCTCTCTACCTGGGCCTCATCGCCGCCACCACCCTGATCCTGGTCCTGGCCGCCAACACATCGTTTGCGGACTTTCCCCGGCTGGCCGCTCTGCACGCGGGCGACGGCTTCCTGCCCCGCCAGCTTACGATGCGGGGCAGCCGCCTGGTTTTCTCGTATGGCATCGTCGCTCTCGCGTTGGCCGCCAGCCTGATCATCATTGCGTTCAACGCCAGCGTCACCGCCCTGATCCCGCTCTACGCGATCGGCGTCTTCCTCTCCTTCACGCTGTCACAGGTTGGCATGGCCCGGCGGTGGTGGAAAGCCGGCCATTTGTCTCCCGGTCAGGAGGTGAACGAGCCGGGGTCCGTGCTGCGCTACCAACCGGGCTGGCAGGTCAAGATGGTGATCAATGCCTTCGGCGCCTTCTGCACCGCCATCGTCGTCATCGTCTTCGCCGTCACCAAATTCAGGGATGGCGCCTGGATCGTCATCTTCCTGACGCCCACCCTGATCTTCATCTTCTTCCGCATCCACGCGCACTACAAGCGCCTGGCGAAGCAGCTTTCGCTGGAAAACCACCAACCGCGCGTGCCTTCGCTGCGCCACCGCGTCATCCTCCCCATCGGCGGTGTCCACCAGGGGACCCTCGAAGCGCTGCACTATGCCCGCATGCTGTCCCATGATTTGACCGCCGTCCATGTCTCCGTGGAGCCGACCGAAACCGAGCGCATCAAGGACAAATGGGCGACCTGGGGTGAAGGAATCCGCCTGGTGGTTCTCGATTCACCCTACCGCGTCATGTACGAACCACTGCTCGCTTACATCGAAGATGTGGCCAGCCAGCGCCAGCAGAACGAACGTATCACGATCGTCGTACCCCAGTTCGTACCGAAGCACTGGTGGCATAACCTGCTGCACATGCAGACTGCGACCTTCCTGCGATTTGCGCTGTTGTTCAAGAAGAACATCGTAGTGACCGACGTACCCTACCAGATCGAGTAACATAAGCCGCCTGCCATGGCAGGAATTCCAAATAAGGTCAAATGTAGGCGTTGATCGGACCTGGATTGGAGGCTTCAGCCGGTTTCTTGGCCAGCAAAGCCGCAAACTGCACCGGCTAAAGCCTCGATTCCGGTCACATCGGGAATTCCTGCTGCCATGGAGTTGAGTTTGGCGCCGAAAGGAGTAGAATAGACTCAGAGGGAACTTATGTCTATCGCTATGTCCGTCATCAGCTCAGAAGTCGCCAGCAAGCCTTCGACTGCATCTGCGCCGTGGCGGCCGCATCGCCCCTGGCAGCGCTACGCGTGGAGCGCGGCGCTTGTCGGCGCGGTTACGCTGCTCGGCATCCCGATCCATCGCGTGATTTCGCCGGTCAACCTGGTCATGTTCTACCTGGCTGTGGTGGTCATCGCTGCCATCTACCTGGGCCGCGGGCCGGCAATCCTGGCTTCGGCGCTGGGGGTGCTGACGTTCGATTTTTTCCTGATCGAACCGCGGCTCACCCTGACCGTGGCCGATACGGAGTACATCTTCACCTTCGTCGGACTGTTCGTCGTCGGCCTGGTCATCAGCTCGCTGGCGGCCCGCTCACGCGAGCAGGCCGAAGCGGCGCAGCGTCGCGAGCTGCAGGCCGTCGCGCTCTACGAACTCAGCCGCGATCTGGCTGCGGCCGGTGGGGTGAATGACATCCTGCAGGCGGTCATCCGCCACGTCGGTGAGACGTTCGGTCGCGAGGGCGTCATTCTGCTGCCCGTGGGTGATTCACTGCAGCCGCGCGCGTTCAGCCCAGGCCTGACGCTGAACGAGAACGCGCTGACTGTCGCTCTATGGGCGTTCAAGCACGGACAACCGGCCGGCCGCGGGACCGACACCCTCCCGGCCGCCGAACTGCGCTGTATGCCCCTCAAGACCGTGCGTGGTGTGGTGGGTGTCTTGGGCGTGAAACCAACCGATCCAGGCTCATCCCTGGCGCCAGAGCAGCGGCGTTTGCTCGAAGCCTTTGCCAGCCAATCTGCCCTGGCCATCGAACGCGCCGAACTGGCCGAACAAGCGCGGCAGGCCCGACTCTTGCGTGCTACCGAGGAGCTTCAGCAGGCCCTGTTGAACTCGATCTCGCACGATTTGCGCACACCGATGGTGTCCATCACCGGCGCTCTTACCAGCCTGGAGGAGGACGGCGCCAGGCTCGATGAGGCGACGCGGCACAGCCTGACGGTCATGGCGCGCGAGGAGGCCGAGCGCCTGAATCGCCTGGTGGGCAACTTACTGGACATGACCCGGATCGAGGCCGGCGCGCTGAAAGCGGTGGAGGAGCCTTGCGACGTTCAAGAGGTGATCAGCGCCACCCTCGAGCGGCTGCAGGGAAGGCTGGCGAATCGGCCGGTGATCGTGGATGCGCCCCCGCTGCTGGCGCCGATGGATTTCGTCCTGATGGTCCAGGTGTTGGGCAACTTGCTGGACAATGCACTCAAATACTCGCCCGACAACACGCCCATCGAAGTGACGGTTCGTGCGATCGGCGGCGCACTGGAGATCGCAGTCGCCGATCGCGGCGTTGGCGTGCCGCCAGAAGACCTGGAGCGGATCTTCGACAAGTTCTACCGCGTCCATCGCCCAGGGGAAGTAAGCGGCACGGGCCTGGGCCTGGCGATTTGCAAGGGCATCGTCGAGGCGCACCGCGGCCGTATCTGGGCGCAGAATCGGCCGGGCGACGGAACGATCATCACCATGGCGCTGCCTTGCGAACAGAGCAGCGGGAAGGAATGAAGTAGGATGACCGACGGTGGACCGCGCGTGTTGGTGGTGGATGACGAGCAGGCTATTCGTCGCTTTCTACGCGTTTCTCTGTCTGCGCACGACTACGTCGTCTTGGAAGCGTCCGACGGCCGCGAGGCCTTGTTGGCCGTGGCCGCGCATCATCCCGACCTGGTGATCCTCGACCTGGGCTTGCCCGACCTGGACGGCATCGAAGTCACGCAGCGGCTGCGCGAATGGACGCAGACGCCCATCATCATCCTGACGGTGCAGGAGCAGGAAGCCGCCAAGATCGAGGCGCTGGATGCCGGAGCGGACGACTACGTCACCAAGCCGTTCGGTATGGGCGAACTGTTGGCGCGTATGCGGGCGGCGCTGCGTCGTGGAACCGCGCCGGCGGGAGAACCGGTGTTCACCGTTGGGCAACTGATCGTTGACCTGGGCCGGCGGGTGGTGACTATGGCCGGCGGCGAGGTGCAACTGACTCCAAAAGAGTATGAGCTGCTGCGCATGTTGGTGACGCATGCGGGGAAGGTCCTGACGCATCGCCAACTGCTGCGTCAGGTGTGGGGAGTGGCCTATCAGACCGAGACGCATCTGCTGCGCGTGAATATGAGCAACCTGCGGCACAAGCTGGAACCGGATGCTGCCCGGCCAAACTACATCCTCACCGAACCGGGCGTGGGCTATCGGCTGCGTGTGAATGAGTGA
>JAYRVL010000178.1:0-12266 GCA_041918575.1 Anaerolineae bacterium
AGGAGAAGGGGGGAAGAGGAGAAGGGGGGAAGAGGAGAAGGAATATGCTCGAAACACTTCGTCAGGACATTCAGGTGATCTTTGCCCGCGATCCGGCGGCGCGCAGTGTGACCGAAGTGGTGTTGTTCTACCCTGGGCTGCATGCGGTGTGGTTGCATCGCGTGGCGCATTGGCTTTGGCAGCGCAAGCGCCGGCTGCTGGCCCGCGGGGTCAGCCACGCAGCGCGCGCGGTGACCGGCATCGAAATCCACCCGGGCGCGCAGATCGGCCCGGGCTTTTTCATTGACCACGGCATGGGCACGGTCATCGGCGAAACGGCCGAAATCGGCGCCCATGTCACCCTCTACCACAACGTCACCCTGGGCGGCGTGAGCTGGGAGAAGATCAAACGCCATCCCACCCTGGAGGATCACGTGGTGGTGGGCGCGGGCGCGCAAATCCTGGGGCCAATTCGCATCGGCGCGCACAGCCGCGTGGGCGCCAACGCGGTGGTGGTCAAGGATGTGCCGCCCGGTTCCGTGGTTTCCGGCGTGCCCGGTCGCGTGCGCGGGCGCAATGGCGACCCCTTGCCCGAACCCGCACACGAGGACCTGCAGCACAACCGCTTGCCCGATCCGACCATGGAACTGCTGCGTGAACTGGCCGCCCGTGTCGCGACCCTGGAAGGCGTGGCGCAGGCGCTGCGCCTGGAGGACGACCACCGCATGGCCGACGCCTGGGTCGAAAGTGGCGCGCACATCTGATGTCTGGTAGACTTCGGCAGCCTTACAGCGTGGAGTTTTTGGATCAGATCGTGTTGCATCATCCTGTTCTTACACCGCTCGACCTGGCCGCGTTCATCCGGGACGCAGGCCTGGCCGCTGAGTTGATTCCCATGGCCGTGGATACACCCACCGTGCCGGCCGCGGCCGCGGCGCTGGGCGTCGCAGCCGGCCAGATCATCAAATCGCTCTTGTTCGAGGTGCAGGGCGCGGCGTGGCTGGTCATTGCCAGCGGGGATGACCTGGTGGACCGCCGCGCGCTGGCTGCGCATTTCGGCGTGGGCAAGAAGCAGATCGAGCTGGCAGAAGCGGCCACGGTGCTGCGCGTCCTGGGCTACCCGGTCGGCGGGGTGCCGCCCTTCGGTCACATCAGCCGCGTGCCGGTTCTACTCGACCGCGCGGTGGCGCGCTGGGATGTGGTTTACGGCGGGGGCGGCGACGACCGCACCATGCTGCGCCTGACGCCCACCGAGCTGCAGGCCGTGACCGGCGCAACCTGGATTGACCTGACCGCAGACCCGGCTCTGGCGCCGGCCGCGCCATGAGCAGCGCAGATGACGGGCAAATCGGCCCGGCGCGTGTGCTGCTCAACGGCTGGTTCTGGGGCCAGGAGACGACCGGCAGCGGGCAGTATGTGCAGCAGTTGGCGCTGCAATTGCCCCAGGCCGCGCCGGAGACCACCTGGGGATTGGCCGCGCCGCGGCCGCTGACCGCGCCGCCCGGCTGGCAGGTGATCGTGGTCGCGCCGCCAACCTGGCTGCGCAGCGAGAATTTGGCCAAGCTCTGGTTCGAGCAGATCGGCTTTCCCCGCGCCTGTCGCCGCTGGCGGGCCACGCTGGCGCACGTGCCCTACTGGGCGCCGCCGCTGTGCACGCCGTGCCCGCTGGTCGTCACCATCCATGATCTGATCCCGCTGCGGCTGCCGGCCTATCGCGGCGGCCCGCGGCAGCGGCTCTACACCTGGCTGGTCAGCCGCAGTGCGCGCCGCGCCCGCCTGCTGTTGACCGATTCACAGGCCTCGCGACAGGACATCATCGAACACCTGCACATCCCGCCGACGCGCGTGCGCGTAACCTACCTGGCGCCCGGCGCGGACTTCCGGCGCATCAGCGACCCGGCCCGGCTGGCCGCGGTGCGCGCCCGCTACGGGCTGTCCCCGCGCTTTGTGCTCTACATGGGCGGCTTCGACACGCGCAAGAACGTCGGCGCAGTACTGGCCGCGTTTGCCCAGGCGCTGCCCGCGCTGCCCGCCGACGTGATGCTGGTCATTGCGGGGCGTTTGCCGGCGCACAACCGCGCGTTTGCGCCCGATCCGCGACCGCTGGCCGCCGAGCTGGGCCTCGCGGGCCGCGTCATCTTTACCGGCTGGGTGGATGAAGCCGACAAACCGGCGCTCTACAGCCTGGCGGAGGTGTTCGTCTTTCCATCGCTCTACGAAGGCTTCGGCCTGCCCGTGCTGGAGGCGCTGGCCTGCGCCGGCTGATCCCCTTCACCATTGATGATTTTGACGCAGACTCCTCCTGGAGTACACTACCGGTGAGTGATTCCCTTGAGCGAGGTCGGCGGCTATCGTGAAGTGGCATGAAAGAGATGGAACACATGGATGATCCTTCTGCGCTTCCTGTCGAGAGCATTCGCGTGCTCATCGTGGACGATCACGCGGTCGTGCGCCAGGGCTTGCGCACGTTCCTGGAACTGCAAGACGACCCGGCCGGGCCGCCCATCACCATCGTTGGCGAAGCCGCCGACGGCGTGCAGGCCGTGGAACTGGCCCGTCGCACCCAGCCCGATGTGGTCCTGCTCGACCTGGTGATGCCGGGGTTGGATGGCATCGCCGCAACCCCTCAGATACTCGCGTGCAGCCCTCATTCTCGCGTCCTCATCCTGACCAGTTTCGGCGAGGAAGACAAAATCTTTCCCGCCATCCGCGCCGGCGCGCATGGCTACCTCCTCAAGGACATTCCGCCCAACGACCTGGCGCTGGCGGTGCGCGCGGCCCATGCCGGCCAGGTGCAGTTGCACCCCGACATCGCGCGCAAGCTCATGTCCGCGGTCGCGAGTCATGCGGACGCGCCGCCGCGAGGAGCGCAGGCAACCGCCGGCGATGATCTGTCCGCGCGCGAGCGCGATGTGCTGCGCCTGGTGGCCCGCGGCCTGAGCAACCACGAGATCGCCGCGCGCCTGGTCATCAGCGAAAAGACCGTCAAAACCCACGTCAGCAGCATCTTGAGCAAGCTGAGTCTGGCCGATCGCACCCAGGCCGCCATCTGGGCGCTGAAGCACGGCTTGGCGGAGTAGTCGCGAGCGACACACATGTCATCATCGGCCGTATCCCGCATTTCGCACTTGCTCCTGCGCTACGGCGGAGTTTGTCTGGTCTACCTCGCCGCGCTGGTGCGCGCCAGCACGCTTTACGCGGGCCTGCCGCAGCAGCGCCTGGCGCTCGGCCTGCTGACCCTCTACGGCCTGCTGCTGCTCCTGACGATTTGGTTGGCGGACGCGCCAGGCGTTCCCCGAATTCCTGGCGCGTGGCGGTTGATCTACCTGTTGGCGCAAACGGCCATCGTCGCCGCCTTGCAATCCATGCCCCCGCGGCTGGAAGTTCTTGCGCTGCTCTTCGTCCCCCTGAGCCTGCAGGCCGTGATCTACTACGGCCGGCCGTTGGGCTTCGCCTGGATCGTTCTGTTCATCGCAGCACTCACCCCCGCAGTGGTGGGCAAGTTCGACTCAACCTTCGTGGGGCTGGTCATGGCCGCGGTGTACGGCGGCGCCTGCCTCCTCATGGGCTACAACGCCGATCTGATCAGTCGGGCCGACGCCGGCCGGCGCGCAAACGAGCGCCTGATCCGCGAGTTACAGACCGCGCATCGCGAACTGCAAGACTACGCGGCCCAGCTTGAGGCGTTCACGGCCAGCCAGACGCGGCGACGCCTGGCGCGCGAACTGCACGACTCGGCCGGCCAAACGATTTTTGGCATGAACCTGGCCAGCCAAACCGCAGCCGTGCTCCTCCAGCGCGACCCGGCTCGCGTGCCCGATCAGCTCGACCGGCTGCAGGCGCTGGCGCTCAGCGCGCTGCGTGAAATCCAGGCCCTGACCGACCAACTGCGCCCGCGCGCATTGGCGGAGGGCGGGCTGCCGGCCGCGTTGCGCCGCCTGGCCGCAGAACGGGCCGGTCGCGACGGCCTGACCGTTCGCGTGGAGGTGAGCGGTGAGCGGGAACTGCCCGCCGCGGCGGCCGAAGGGCTGTGCCACATCGTGCAAGAGGCGCTCAACAACGTGGTCAAACACGCGGGCGTCACCGAGGCGCTCGTCCGGCTGGAACTAACGCGGCCGGCGCGGCTGCTCGTGGCCGATCAGGGCGCCGGCTTCGATCCGACCGTCGCCCTGGCGCGAGCCGGGCGCCTCGGCCTGGCGGGCATGGCCGAGCGCAGCCGCGAGTTGGGTTGGCGGCTGACCTGTGATTCGGCGCCGGGCGCGGGCACGCGCATCACCGTCGAGGAGACAAGCGTATGACGCCAGTCTCTGCGCCCGCCGGCCCGCGACGCCTTCATCCAACGTACCTCATTGGCTACCTCATGTTCGGCATGGTGGCGGTGCGCGAGCTGACCGGCGCGGGCGACGCCGGTCGCCGTCTGTCTGCCGGACTCCTGCTGGCGGTCGTGCTGTTCCTGTTCGTCGTCCACACCCCCTTGTTCCGCCGCTGGCCCGCGTCCCGTCTCCCCTATTTCGTCGTCCAAACGATTCTGATCCAGGCGCTCGGCCTGCTGCCGCCCTACCAGGACGTGTGGGCGCTGCTCTATGTCCTGGCCGCGGTGCAGGCGCGTGAGTCGCTGCCCGTCCGCGCCGGGCTGACGTGGGCTGCCGCCTCGGCCGTCGCCATGATGCTCACCCTGATGGTTACAATGGGCGCGGCGGCCGGGTTGGGCTTCGGCCTCACGTACCTGGCCGCCGGCCTGCTGATCGTCTCCTGGGAAGCCTACTCAGCGCAGGCCGTGGCCGACCGCGGCCAGAGCCAGGCGCTTCTGCTCGAACTGCAGGACGCACACCGCCGCCTGCAAGCCTACGCCGGCCAGATCGAAGAACAGACGGCCCTGCACGAGCGCGACCGCCTGGCGCACGAACTGCACGACTCAGTCAGCCAGACCCTGTTCAGCATCACCCTCACCGCCGAATCCGCGCGGCGGCTGCTCGACCGCGACCCCGCGGCCGCGGCCGCACAGATCGGCCAATTGCAAACCCTGACCGCCGGCGCGCTCAGCCAGATGCGCAGCCTGATCAGCCAGTGGCGGCCGGGGTAATCTACGCCCTCAGTCCTACGCCTGCAGACCGACCCTCCTCCGCCCCGCGCACCAACCACGAACCGATCTCTGGCCCGAAGACAACCCGCGAGAATCGCCCTATACTGCGTCGTGAAGGAGCAGGTTCATGGCCGCGATTCGGGTTCTACTCGTGGATGATGCGCCGGCGGTGCGCATGGAGCTGCGGGCGCTGCTGCCGCTGCTGGCCGAGGCGAACGGCCTGGCGCTGGAAATCGCCGGCGAGGCCAACGACGGCCAGGAGGCGCTGCGCCAGGTCGCGGCCCTGCGTCCCGATGTGGTCTGCCTGGACCTCGACATGCCGGAGACAGACGGCCTGGCCGCGGCAGCAGCCATCGAAGCCCGCTGGCCGGCCACCTGGGTGATCGCGTTCTCGGCCCACGGCGACGCTGACACGGCGCAGCGGGCCAGGGCCGCGGGCGTGGATGAGTTGATCGTCAAAGGCGCGGCGCTCGACGGGCTGATGGCTCGCCTGGCGAAGTGGTATGACGATGTTGGACGAGAGAAGCAGACTCTGCGGCGGAGGGGCGTTGTCACGCCGGAGGCGTGACCTACGGTGGATACGGGAGGATTGACATGGGTACATTGACAGAACGTACAACGCCGGGCGCACGGCGCTACGATGTGGATTGGCTGCGCGTATTGGCGTTTTCCGCGGTCTTTTTCTATCACTGCGGCCGCTTCTTCGACGAGAGCGACTGGCATATCAAGAACAGCACGCACGATCTCTTCATCGAGCAGATCGGCTGGCCGGAGTTGGTCGAGACGGTCGCAGAAATCTATGCCGCCCTGCCCCCCGAAGATCAGGCGCAGGCGGGCATTTTGACCGGCAACTACGGCGAGGCCGGCGCGCTCAACCTGTACGGCCCGGCCTACGGCCTGCCCACAGCCATCAGCGGAGTCAACTCCTACTGGCTGCGCGGCTATGGCGATCCACCCCCGCAGGTCCTGATCCTGCTGGACTGGCGTCGCAGCTCGCTCTTCGAGAGCTGCAAGGTGGCGGGACGCGTCACCAATCGTTACCAGGTCTGGAACGAGGAGGCTCGTCACTCAGCCATCTATGTCTGCCGGGGACTGCGCCAGCCCTGGCCGCTGTTCTGGGAGAGCCTGAGGAGTTACGGATAGACAGACAGGCTTTGACTCTCAGGCGTCCCCGTGCGATAATGGGAGAGACATCGAAATTCGTGAGGATTGTTATGCAGGAAACCAAAGAACTTCAAGCATTAGCCATCAATACCATTCGCTTCCTGTCTGCGGACGGCATTCAGCAGGCTAATTCGGGACATCCGGGCTTGCCCATGGGCGCGGCGCCCATGGCCTACGCAGTCTGGACCCGCCACCTGCGCCACAACCCGGCCAACCCGGCCTGGGCCAACCGCGACCGCTTCATCCTGTCCGGCGGGCATGGCTCCATGCTCCTGTACAGCCTGATCTACCTGACCGGCTATGATCTGCCGCTGGAGGAATTGAAGCGCTTCCGCCAGTGGGACAGCCTGACGCCCGGCCACCCGGAGTACGGCCTGACGCCCGGCGTGGATGCCACCACCGGCCCCCTGGGGCAGGGCCTGAGCAACGGCGTTGGCATGGCCATCGCGGAGGCGCACCTGGCCAAGGTCTATAACCAGCCGGGATATGAAATCATTGATCATTACATCTACGCCATCGTCACCGATGGCGATCTGATGGAAGGCGTCGCCGCGGAGGCCGCGTCGCTGGCCGGTCACCTGGGTCTGGGCAAGCTCATCTACCTCTACGATGACAACCGCATTTCCATCGAAGGCTCCACGGAGATCTCGTTCACCGAAGACCGCGGCAAGCGCTTCGAGGCCTACGGCTGGCACGTCCAGCTTGTGGCCGACGGGCTGGATGTGGAGGCTATTGACCGGGCCATCCAGACCGCCAAAGCGGACCCGCGGCCCTCGCTCATCGTGGTGCGCAACATCATCGGCTACGGGCTGCCCACCCGCCAGGGCACCGCCAAGGCGCATGGCGAGCCGCCAGGCGACAAAGAACTGAATGCGGCCAAAGACAACCTGGACTGGCCCCAGGAACCCCGCTTCTACGTACCCGACGAGGCGCTGGCCTTCTTCCGCCGGGCCGCGGCGCGCGGCGCCGAGGTGGAAGATGCGTGGCAGCAGAAGTTTGCAGCCTACCGCGCCGCGTTCCCCGAACTGGCCGCCGAACTCGAGCGCCGCCTGGCCGGCCAACTGCCGGATGGTTGGGCCGATACCCTGCCCGTCTTCCCGCCCGATGCCAAAGGACTCGCCTCGCGCGCCTCATCGGGCAAGGTGCTCAACGCCCTGGCCGACCGCCTTCCCGACCTGGTGGGCGGTTCGGCCGACCTGGCGCCCTCGACCGTCACCTGGATGAACAATAGCCCTGCGTTTGCTCCTGATTGCCGCGAGGGACGCAACCTTCATTTCGGCGTGCGCGAGCACGGCATGGGCGCGGTGGTCAACGGCATGGCCTACCACGGCGGCGTCATTCCCTTTGGCGCGACGTTCATGGTCTTCTCCGATTACATGCGCCCGGCGCTGCGCATGGCTGCGCTTTCGCACCTGGGCGCCATCTTCGTTTTTACCCATGACAGCATCGGCGTGGGCGAGGATGGCCCCACCCACCAGCCAGTGGAGCAGATGGCCGCGCTGCGGGCCATCCCCAACCTGACGGCCCTGCGCCCCGCGGACGCCAACGAGGCGCGCGAGGCCTGGAAGGTCGCCATCGAAAATCGCCATCGCCCCACGGCCCTGGTGCTGACCCGCCAGAACCTGCCTACGCTGGATCGGTCCGTGGTCGCGTCGGCCGCGGGTGTGCGCAAGGGCGCTTACGTGCTGGCCGACCTGGGAGAGGGCCAACCACAGATCGTCCTGATGGCGAGCGGCTCAGAAGTGAGCCTGATCGTCGCGGCCGGACAGCGCCTGGCCGCACAGGGCGTCACAGTGCGCCTGGTTTCGTTCCCCAGTTGGGAGCTGTTCGGCGAGCAGGACGTCGCCTATCAGAACGCGGTGCTGCCGCCGGAGATCACGGCGCGGCTGGCGGTGGAGGCCGGTGTGACGATGGGCTGGCATCGTTGGGTTGGCTCACAGGGCCGCGTGCTGGGCATTGACCGCTTTGGCGCCTCGGCCCCCGCGGCCACGGTCTTCGAGAAACTCGGCTTCACAGTGGAAAACGTGGTGAAGATCGCGCAAGGACTGCTGTAGAGCGTAACTGCTCAGGATGTAAAGGTGGCAAATATGCCTGTACTCAAAGAATTGCCTGCCTGGCAGGCATTGGCTGCGCACCAAAAAGAGATGGCCGATCGTCACATGCGGGATCTCTTTGCCCAGGATTCGCAGCGCTTCGAGCGTTTCTCGCTGCGGCTGGGCGACATCCTGCTCGATTACTCCAAGAACCGCATCACCGAAAAAACGATGGCGCTGTTGCTCGATCTCGCACGCCAGGCCGGCCTGCAAGCGAAGATCGAAGCGATGTTCTCCGGTGAAAAATACAACAACACGGAGAAGCGCGCGGTGCTTCACATTGCCCTGCGCAATCGCGCCAACCGGCCGATCCTGGCGGATGGCGTGGACGTCATGCCCGCGGTCAATCGGGTGCTGGCGCACATGCGCGAGTTCAGCGATGCCGTGCGGTCGGGCGCGTGGCGCGGCTACAGCGGCCAGGCCATCACCGATGTCGTCAACATCGGCATCGGCGGCTCAGATTTGGGGCCGAAGATGGTCTGTGAGGCGCTGAAGCCCTACGGCGGGCGGTCGTCAGGCCCGCCTCTGCGCGTCCATTTCGTTTCCAACGTGGACAGCACCGACCTGGTCGAAACCCTGAAACTCGTCAACCCGCAAACCGTGCTGTTCCTGGTGGCTTCCAAGACCTTCACCACCCAGGAAACGATGACCAACGCGCAGACCGCGCGGGCCTGGTTCCTGGCCGCGGCCGCAGAGACAGGTCTTGCGCCTGCCCAGGCCGAAGCCGCGGTGGCCAGGCATTTCGCGGCCATGTCCACCAACACGGCCGCGGTGACGAAGTTCGGCATTGACCCGAAGAACATGTTCGAGTTCTGGGACTGGGTGGGCGGCCGCTACTCGCTGTGGTCGGCGATCGGCCTCTCGATTGCGCTCTACCTGGGGATGGACAACTTCGAGGCGCTGCTGGCCGGCGCGCATGCGGTGGACGAACATTTCCGGTCGGCCCCGTTCGACCAGAACCTGCCTGTGATCCTGGGCTTGCTCGGCATCTGGTACAACAACTTCTTCGACGCCCAGTCGCACGCCATTCTGCCCTACGACCAATACCTGGTGCATTTTCCGTCCTACTTCCAGCAGGGCGACATGGAGAGCAACGGCAAGGGCGTCACCCGCAATGCCGAGTGGGTGGACTACACGACCGGCCCGATCATCTGGGGGCAGCCCGGCACCAACGGTCAGCACGCCTTTTACCAGTTGATCCACCAGGGCGCCAAGCTCATCCCGTGCGACTTCCTGGCCGCGGCCCAAAGCCACAACCCGCGGGGCGATCATCATTCCATCCTGCTTTCGAACTACCTGGCCCAGACCGAAGCGCTGATGAAGGGCAAAACAACAGCGGAAGCCCGCGCCGAGCTGATCGCCGCGGGCAGGCAGCCCGGGCCAGAGCTGGACAGGCTGGCGATCCACAAGACCTTCACCGGCAACCGGCCGACCAACTCCTTGCTCTATCCGAAGCTGACGCCGACCATTCTCGGTGTACTCATCGCGCTGTACGAGCACAAGATCTTCACGCAGGGCGCGATCTGGGATATCAACTCCTTCGATCAGTGGGGCGTTGAGTTGGGCAAGCAGCTCGCCACGGCCATCTTGCCGGAGCTGCGGGCCGAGGGCGATGTATGCACCCACGATGCTTCCACCAATGGCTTGATCAACACGATCAAGCGGTTTCGGGTTGGAAGTTGAAGGTTCGATTCCCGGAGAGAAGGGATGAACCTGTTGACTCTATTTCTAAGCGAGAAAGGAGCTTTGCCATGAGCTTACACCCGCTGGCGGGCAAGCCGGCCCCCTTCGAGATTCTTGTCAATGTGCCGCGCCTGATTTCGGCCTACTACACCGGGGAACCAGATCCGGCCAACCCGGCGCAGCGCGTAGCCTTCGGCACCTCCGGGCACCGCGGCTCGTCCCTCAAGGGCAGTTTCAACGAAAGCCACATCCTGGCGATCTCGCAGGCCATCTGTGAGTACCGCCGGGCGCAGGGCATCACCGGCCCCCTCTTCATCGGCATGGACTCGCACGCCCTGTCGGAGCCGGCGCTGATGAGCGCGATCGAGGTGTTTGCCGCCAACGAGCAGGAGATCATGATAGATGCGGGCCGCGGCTACACCCCAACGCCGGTCATCTCCCATGCCATCCTCACCTACAACCGCGGCCGGACGCGCGGACTGGCCGACGGCGTGGTCATCACACCCTCGCACAATCCCCCGGACGATGGCGGCTTCAAGTATAACCCACCGAGCGGCGGCCCGGCCGATACCACCGTCACGAAGGCGATACAGACCCGCGCCAATGAGATTCTGCAGGACACAGCGCGCGCCGTCAAGCGCATGCCGCTGGCCCGCGCCCTGAAAGCCGGGACCACGCACCTCTACGATTTCATCATCCCCTACGTGGCGGACCTGCGCCACGTCATCAACTTCCCGGCCATCGTCGCGTCTGGCCTTCGGATCGGGGCCGATCCTATGGGCGGCGCCAGTGTGGCCTATTGGGCGCCGATTGCGGAGACCTACGGCTTGAACCTGACCGTGGTCAATCCAAGAATAGATCCTACCTTTTCCTTCATGACCGTGGACAAGGACGGCAAAATTCGCATGGACTGCTCGTCGCCCTATGCCATGGCGAGCCTGATCGGGCTGAAGGACCGTTTCGACATCGCCTTCGGCAACGACACGGACGCGGACCGGCATGGCATTGTCACGCCCAGCGTCGGGCTGATGAATCCAAACCACTACCTGGCCGTTGCTATCTGGTATCTGTTCCAGAATCGGCCCGGCTGGCGAGCGGACGCGGCCGTGGGCAAGACGCTGGTGTCCAGTTCGATGATTGACCGCGTGGCAGCCTCCCTGGGCCGACAGTTGTGTGAGGTGCCCGTGGGCTTCAAGTGGTTCGTGGATGGCCTGATGGACGGCTCCTTTGGCTTCGGCGGCGAAGAGAGCGCGGGCGCGTCCTTCCTGCGTCAGGATGGCGCCGTGTGGACCACCGACAAGGATGGCATCATCCTCGATCTGTTGGCGGCCGAGATCACCGCGGTGACAGGCAGCGACCCGGGCGAGCATTACCGGAACCTGACCGCGCAATTTGGCAGCCCGGTCTATGAACGCGCCGATGTCGTCGCCACGCCGGCCCAAAAGGCCGCGCTGGAACGGCTGTCGCCAGACATGGTCGCCGCGCAGGACCTGGCAGGCGAGCGGATCGTTGCCAGGCTGACCCGTGCGCCCTTCAACCAGGCGCCAATCGGCGGCTTGAAGGTGGTCACTGAGAACGGCTGGTTTGCGGCCCGGCCGTCGGGCACGGAGGACATCTACAAAATCTATGCGGAGAGCTTCCGCGGCGAGCAGCACCTCAAGCTGATCTTCAGCGAGGCGCAGGAGATCGTCGCAGCGGCGTTCAAGAAGGCAGGAGCAACGTCTTCGACGTGAAGGACGGGATACATATGTCTCCAATACTCGAAGTTCATGACCTGGTCAAGCAGTACGGCAACTTCACCGCAGTGAAAGGCATTTCCTTCGCGGTCCAGGAGGGTGAGATCTTCAGCCTGCTCGGCCCCAACGGCGCCGGCAAGACCACCACCATCTCGGTGCTTTCCACCCTCTACGCGCCCACTCGCGGGGATGCAGTCATCGCCGGCCATTCCGTGACCCGCAGCCCGATGGATGTGCGCCGGGCTATCGGCGTGGTGCCGCAGGAACTGGCCCTTTACGACGACCTGACCGCCCGCGAGAACCTGGTCTTCTGGGGCCAGATGTACGGCCTGGCCGGCAAGGCGCTGGCCGCTCGCGTGGACGAGGTGCTGGCGCAGATCGGCCTGACCGGGCGCGCCAAAGAGCGCGTCAAGACCTACTCCGGCGGCATGAAACGCCGCGTCAACATCGGCGTTGGCCTGCTGCACAAGCCCCGGCTGCTCTTCATGGACGAGCCGACCGTCGGCATTGACCCGCAGTCCCGCCGCG